>JANPNY010000256.1:0-7702 GCA_031427745.1 Chitinophagaceae bacterium
CAATGGCTGGGCCTACACTTCTGATAAAAATAAAAAAGAAAAATTTGAAGAACTGAATGGAGAAACCGTACTGAATAAAATATCAGCCATCCCTTTTTACTCCTGGAACTTTAAAGACCCCACCTGCAGGCAATACCGCCACTATGGCATTATGGCACAGGATTTTTACAACGCTTTTGGCAAAGACAGTTATGGTAACATTGGCAACGACACAACTGTTAGTCCGCTGGATATGCTGGGAGTAGATATGGCCGCCATTAAAGCGCTGGAAAAACGAAGCCAGCTGTTGTCGAAAGAAAATGAAACAATGAAAACTACTATCACTCAATTGCAGGATAAACTGGTTTTGATAGAATCGAAACTGAATGAATTACTGGAGGTAAAGCAAATAACAGCAAAATGAAAATTCAGTCTCAGATCCTTCCTCTGTGGTCGGTGTCCACGAATCACTTTTAGAATTAACCACTGATAGCTGTTTATAAAAAAATACCCGTACCTCGATACATTTTTACGATTGGTATAATGGATCTTTTCGCTCTTGTTGGTAAGCCTTTAAAATAAACAACCTACTTAGCAAACGCCGATGTTGGTCTTTTGACCAACATCCGAAGCCACGGAGCAAAAGTTTTTTAACAACGAGTAAGCATGTTGAAATCAGCCCAATGGCAGACAGGTTTGGAAAAACACCACGTTATTAATTTATCAATTATAACAAAACAATTACAGCATTAGATTACAACGCTTCGCCGGTTGGTCGAAAAGACAGAAACGGGGCATTTGGTTTAGCAAATAGTTATTATATCAACAACAGCAACAAAGGCAGAAAACCGATGTTGCAATTAAAAATATCAACAAGATTTTTTTCGATGAATTTTTTACTATTCTGATATTGATAGACGTGTTATTATTATTGTTCTCATTTCTGCACACAGATAAATTTAACCAGGTAATCAGGAACTCCGGTTTCATAATTTCAACCATTCTCATTAAACTCACATTTAATATTGAGGGCGTTTTAAATACTATTATAACAGTAGTTGCAGTTTTACTGGGTGTTTTAATTTTATATATCTATAATAAATACGAAAAACTCGAAAATCGTTTTATGTCTTCAGAGGGGGTGGTTTAAGGCGCAAGTTTCCAACTTACGCTCCCAGCTACTTTCTGCACCGGGCAAAGATTCTGTCAGGTTTTGGCACCAAACCACCTTTATTTCAGCTACTGCAAATACAGGCTGGCATTAGCGCTGTGGGCTATCGTCCCAAATGATGGCTCAATACATTCTCAAATAACTTTACTATTTTTATTAAACAGAAAGATCATATTGTATCTTCAACCCTAATTTTAAAATTATGAGAAGCCAGTTATTGCTTATTTCAACCCTTTTTATTTCAATTAATTCCTTTACTCAAAAAAAAACACTTATAGTTTCGGCAAATACCGACAGCATCTTATTAAACAAGGTAAAATTCCGTTCCATTGGTCCCTTCCGTGGAGGAAGAAGTGCCGCAGTAGCCGGAGATTTAAAATATAAAAACACCTTTTATTTTGGAGGAACTGGCGGCGGCGTGTGGAAAACGATCGATGGCGGCAGCAACTGGAAAAACATCACCGATAAATTCTTTGGTGGTTCTATTGGTGCGGTAGCTGTGGCGCCGTCAGATAATACTGTTTTGTATGCAGGCGAAGGAGAGCCAACTTTAAGGGGTAATGTAAGCGAAGGTTTTGGCATGTGGCGTACCGATGATGGCGGAAGAAACTGGAAAAAGATTGGGTTGGATGACAGCAGGCATATCGCACGAATTATTATACATCCAAAAAATCCGGATATAGTTTGGGTGGCTGCTATCGGGCATTTGTTTGGACCTAACGACGAACGTGGCATCTTTAAAACTATCGATGGAGGCAAAACATGGAAGAAAGTTTTGTATGTAAATAGCCAAACCGGTTGCAGCGATTTAATAATGGAACCGGGCAACCCTTCCATACTATATGCTGGTACCTGGCGGGTACAGCGAACGCCTTACAGTTTGGAAAGCGGTGGCGACGGCGGCGGAATATGGAAGAGTATTGATGGCGGCGAAACGTGGAAAAATATCTCGGCTAACAAAGGATTACCTAAAGGATTGTGGGGAATTACAGGTATTACAGTAAGCCCATCCAACACCGATAAATTATATGCTTTAATTGAAAATAAAGACGGCGGTTTATTTGTAAGCAACGATGCCGGCGAAAGCTGGACTTTGCAGAACAGCGAAAACAATATCCGCCAACGGGCATGGTACTATTCCAAGGTTTTTGTTGACCCCAAAAACGATAACCTGGTGTATGTGCTGAATGTGGATTTTTTAAAAAGTACAGATGGCGGCAAAATATTTAAAACAATCAACACACCGCATGGCGATCATCATGATTTATGGATAGATCCTGAAGAAGCCAACCGGATGATTATTGCTGATGATGGTGGAGCACAGGTAAGTTTTGATGGGGGAACTAATTTTAGTACCTGCATGAATCAGCCTACCGGTCAGTATTACAGGGTAAGTACCGACAATCATTTTCCTTACAGAATATTGGGCGCTCAGCAGGATAATAGTACAGTACGTATTTTGTCGAGGAGTGCAGGTGGAGAAATAACCCAGAATGACTGGCAGGAAACAGCCGGTGCAGAAAGTGGCTATGTAATTGCCGACCCCTTAAACCCGGATGTAGTATATGGCGGAAATTACAGCGGTTACCTATCCCGTTTAGATCATAAAACCGGCGAGAACCGTGCTGTTAGTGTTTGGCCCAACGATCCGCTGGGAGGTGGAATTGATGTGAGTAAATATCGTTTTCAATGGAACTTTCCTGTTTTCTTTTCACCACACAATCCAAAAAAATTATATGCTGCCGGCAATAAATTATTTGTTACAGAAAATGAAGGCGCCAGCTGGAAAGCCATTAGCGGTGATTTAACTACAGATGATAAAACAAGACAACGCAGCAGTGGCGGTCCTATTACAAAAGACAATACAGGCGTGGAAGTGTATTGCAGCATTTTTACAGCAACCGAATCTGCTTTGGAAAAAGATGTATTGTGGACGGGCAGTGATGATGGTCTTATACACATCAGCAAAGATGGAGGACAAACATGGATCAATGTAACACCGCCGGCAGCCGGCAAATGGATGATGTGGAACTGTGTAGAAACAGATCCTTACGAAAAAGGTAAAGCCTATTTTGTGGGCACTAAATACAAGAGCGATGATTTTACTTCCTACATTTTTAAAACAACCGATTACGGAAAAACATGGGTAAAAATTACCAACGGAATTGCAGCAACTCATTTTGCCAGGTGCCTGCGTGCCGATAAAAAAGTAAAAGGATTGTTGTATGCCGGAACAGAATATGGCATGTACATCAGTTACGATGACGGTGGCAGCTGGAAACCATTTCAATTAAATTTGCCGATTGTACCAATTACCGACATCACCATAAAAGAAAATGATTTGATTGTTGCCACACAAGGCAGGTCGTTTTGGGTATTGGATGATTTAACCATCGTACAACAAAAAACAGCTGAGATTATCAATAAAGCCATGCATGTATTTGATGTAAACGATGCATACCGATACGAAGGCAACCAGGATCTCCAGGCAAAAAATGCCGGCATCAATCCACCCAACGGATCGGTGATTAATTACTATTTAAAAAACATTGCCGACTCCCCTGTCGTTAGTATTGAAATATTGGATCAGGATAAAAAGCAGGTGAAATTATTTGCTGTTAATGCCAAAGAAAAAGCAAATAAAATTGACGTAAACAAAGGCATGAACCAGTTTGTGTGGGATATGCAATATGCTGCGGCCGAAAAAATTGAAGGACAAATATTATGGCATGGAACCGTACCCGGACCAAAGGCTGCACCGGGCAAGTATTTTTACAAAATAAAGGCTGATAAAGATTCTGCAGAAGGTAGTTTTATGATAATGGCGAATCCGGTTTATAAGGCTACCCAACAGGATTATGAAGATCAGTTAACTTTTTTGCTTGCCATTCGTGATAAATTTAATGCTATCCAAAAGGCCAATAAAAATATAGCAGATTTGCGCAAACAGATAAATGACTTTACAGATAAACAAGGAAAAAAATTACCTGCGAGCATTAAGTCACAGGCAGATACCATCATTAAACAACTGACTACAATTGAGGAAGCGCTGCATCAAACCAAAGCAAAGAGCGACCAGGATGTGCTGAACTACCCGATACGTTTGGATGATAAGCTTGCCGGCTTGTACAAATTTGCATCCAGCGGCAACACCGCTCCTGCGCAGCAGGGAAAAGAAACATTCGCAGAATTATCAGCTCAAACAGATGTGCAGTTAAACAAACTGAAACAACTGCTGGAGGAAGAGTTACCCAATTTAAACCAGCAGATAAGAGATAAATCGCTCCCGGCAATTGGGTTGAAAGAGTAATTATAAAGAAAGGGTGCATTTAAAAATGCACCCTTTCTTATCAGCCTAACATTTTGCCAGACTTCCTATTTTATATAATCAATTATTTAGTTACCGCAGGCGTAATAATAATATTGCGATATTCCACAGGACCGTGATTTCCCTGGATATACAACGGTCCCGGTTCGCCTTCTTTGCTATCGAGGGCTTCACCGGTAATACCTGGTATCTCCTGGTTGCAGATAATGGTTTTACCATTGGCAACCACATTCACCAATCTGCCTATCAGCGTAATATCGTACGATTGCCATTCACCGGCAGCTTTAGCAACCATTTCAATCGGTGCTATAAATCCATAGATGGCACCAAATAAATCTTTCAAAGGCTCTTTGCCTTTACTGTCTTCTATCTGTAACTCATAGCGTCCACGAAGATAAACACCACTATTGCTTTCTTTTGGATAACGAAATTCTATATGCAGCTTAAAATCAGTAAACGACGCATCTGTAACAAGGTTGGCACCGGAATGTGGACTTTGTAAAATGCCGTTTTTTACTACCCATTGATTGTTACCCATGGCATGCCAGCCTTTTAAATCGTTTGTATTTAACAAACGGATGGGCTTACCCCAAACTGGTGTGCCCTTTCTGCGAAGTAAAGGTGCCCGTTGGCCTGTCCAGTTGTAGATTTTTCCATCAGCAGCCACCATCGTACCTGTTAAAATATCTCCCTGCAGCGTGGCTTCAAAAGACAGATCATTATTGTCTTTTTCCCATTGCGGCGGAATGGTAAAACTCATTTTGCCATCAGCAAAATTTATTCGGGAGATGGGGCGTGCACTGCCATTAAAGCCTACAAAGTGACCAATAAAATGATGATTACCAGAATGATTTACTTCCAGCCAGGAAGGAAGTTCTTTTCCGTCTGCATTTACCGTAATATCCCATCTACCTTCTATGGGAGACGGATCGGCAACCCGAAATGAGCCAGCGTTTGCAGATAGGATGTTTAAAAATACCAGCACCAGCGGCAACAATAGCCAACGGTAAATAGATGGACAGGATTTTGATGGATTTCTTTTCATACAGCGTGTTTTATTTTTTTTGTTTATGGAATCATTAATGGTTGCAATATAAATCATTCAAAGCCGCAGGTGGTTAATAAAAGGTATAAAATTCATTTTATTATTCCTCTGGAGGAACCTGCAGGTTTAATTTCAGGTCATCTAAATCCATCTCCCGCTCTACCTGCCTGATAACAGCATCACTGAATTCTCCTTCTTTGTGCGCCTTTATCAACAACTCCCTTTGAAATTTACTGATTGCCACCTGTGCTATATAAAGTTCGTCCGGTGGAGTATCTTCAATAGTTTTATTAATTCGAATGGCTTTTTTATGACGTTTGATTTCTTTAGTGAGTTGTTGTATCTCGCCTTCATATTTATTTTTTAGTTGCTGTTGAGTTTTAATATTGCGGGGCAGTTGTAATTCATTTTCTATAAAATGCAATGTACTGCTGGCAAGGTACAATTGTAATTCATTTGCCTCCATACCCTCGTTGTCTTGTGGCTTTATTTTTAACCATTTAATCAGCAACGGAAGCGAAAGACCTTGAACTACCAATGTTACGAATATCACTACGAAAGCTAAAAAAATAATAGAGCGTCTTTTGGGAAAAGCGCCACCATCCTGCATTACCAGCGGCAATGCCAACGCAGCAGCCAGAGAAATTACACCCCTTGTTCCCGTCCAGGCAACTACCATTACGTTCTTCCAGGTGTCGTCCGGATCGGTGGTAACATCTGCTGTGCCTGTATCAGTTTTTACAGCATTGAAAATTTTAAACCAATAAGCACCGCCAAAAACCCAGATAATCCGTATCAAAATGGTTACCAGGCTTATCAGTAAACCATACGCAAGTATTTCAGCAAGAGGGTATCTGCCCAAATCAGCGATAATGGAGGGCAACTGCAAACCAATTATTATAAAGACAAACCCCTGTAATAAAAAAATCATTGTATCCCATACTACCCTGTTTCTTATTCTTCCCCGATGCGAAAACACCTCTGGCCCCCGCCAGGAAATCATCAGCCCGGTACTTACCACTGCCAGCACGCCAGACATATGAAAATGTTCTGCCAAAAGGTAGGCAACAAATGGCGCCAACAGCGTAAAGCTGGTTTCTACAATAGGATTATTGTGGATTTTTTTTAACGTCAGTACAAACATGTAGCCCGTTAAAACACCAATCAGAATACCCACTCCAGCTACCAACAAAAACTGCAAACCAGCCTGCCAAAAAACAAAGGTTCCGGTGGTAACAGCCGCCACTGCATAACGATAGGCAATTAAGGCAGACGCATCGTTAACCAGGCTTTCACCTTCTAAAATGGTAATAACCCTTTTATTCAATCCCAGGCCTTTTATAATACCCGATGCTGCAACAGCATCTGGCGGCGAAACCACGGCTCCCAATACAAAAGCCAGCGGCCATGTAAACCCCGGAATGATGTAATGGGCAGTAACCGCTACAGCTACTGTTGTAAAAAAAACGAGGCTGATAGCAAGTGCAGAGATTGGCCGGATGGAGCTCCTGAATTCGTGCCAGGAAGTTTTGGACGCTGCATCATATAAAAGCGGTGGAAGTATGATAACGAAAACAACATCCGGATCCAAAGCCAGGTTGGGTAAGCCGGGCATAAAGCCAATGAACAAACCGGCAATAACCAATAGGATAGGATATGGAAATTTTCTTTTATGGGCAACGGCTGACAGGCTGATCAGGATGGCCATAATAAAGATGACAATTTTAAATTCTACCATAACAAAATCAAGCTACGAAAAACAGGCCACTTAATATAACCGGATGCTTTAATTTGCATCACCGATTAAAGTGTTTTGTAGAAAAAAGTAATCTTTAATTGATTAGCCCGGCACATATTTGTAAGGTTATAATTAAACCACAACCTTTAATGAATCTATAAATAAATTATTGCCTGCCGGATTGGGACATCAGTGACTTTATTAATTACAAATAAATAAAAGATCATTTATACCACAGCTCAAACAAGTAACGAAACAGAAGCGCTGGGTTTTATTGGGCTACGCAAACCCATTTTTTCACCAGCACAGGTAATATTTTTTCGTCCGTATGGGCCTATTTTATTTTATCCAAATCTTTTTTATCGATACCCTTTTCTTTGCCAATTGGTTCAGATGCTACGGCAGCCTCTTTGCCAACAATATCCTGTGAAGCCGCAACAA
>JANPNY010000257.1:0-2465 GCA_031427745.1 Chitinophagaceae bacterium
AACAAGCAACAATCGAAGCCATTGATCTCTGCCCTGCCAACATCATCCCTTTTCAGTTTCGCCAGCTCATGTACAACCTTATCAGCAATGCACTCAAATTTTCAGATTCCGACAGGCCATCTCACATACTGATAAAAAGCAAAATTGTAAACGGGAATATAGTAAATAATGAAAAGCTTTCTCCTGAAAAAAATTATTGCCATATCACTGTCAAAGACAACGGTATCGGCTTCGAACCCCATTTCAGCGAACGCATTTTTGGCGTATTCCAAAAACTTCACAGCAAAGAAGTATATGACGGCACTGGCATCGGGCTTGCCATAGTAAAAAAAATAGTAGAGAATCACAACGGCATCATTACTGCAACCAGTGAATTAAATAAAGGGGCAACATTTGATATTTATATTCCTGCTAACTAAAAAAGCAATTCAGCAGGCGGCGAAAGATGCTTTGAAGATTTTATATGGACTACAGGAAGCGTAGTAGGATAAAGAAGTGAGAATAGTATGCTGCAGGCAATCAAATAAAAAAACCTGACGAAAGATACTATTATCATAACTCCACAAGATAAGGACAGCAAAAAAACAGTGCTTGAAACTCCCGCAACCACGGACTCAATCAAAAAATCGTCAACCTTACATTTTCAGGATATGCTGATGGAGAATATGCCCATCTCCTTCTTACAGAAACCGGTTCCGCTACTGATTATAATTTCATGCATCTATATGATAATAATCTGAATAATATTCAGAGGGTATTTAAAGATAAAAACACTACTTTTGGCTATAAAGAAAATAGTAACCCGACAGGGGAAAACATTAAGCTGAACTTGTTTATAAAACAACAGTCGCTTATGACGGCAGCGGTAAACCTATAATAGTTAAAAATGACGTATTATCAGTTTAATGATATTTGAATAAATATTGTAATCTTCTATTTTTCCAAAAAAAAATTCCCGGCTAAATAGTTATCGAATGAAAATAATTAACCTGTTACTGGCCACATTCCTGTTGAATACAGTTTGTAGCAATAAGCCGGTCGGCAAAAAGGAAAATGAAAAAGAGCAAATCGCAAAAGCAACTGTTACCTCAGATACTGTAAAACCCCGAATGACCGGCTCAGACAGGGATGAGCATGGATGTATAGGTTCGGCCGGATATACCTGGTCCATTATAAAAAAAGATTGTATCAGAATTTTTGAAATTGGTATCCGTCTTAATCCGGCAGCCGCCGTTACCAATAAAACAAGTGCCGCCTTTATCGTTTTTGACAACAATAAATTAAAAGCAGAATTATTCGCTCCCGGTCAGCCTGCTTCTTCGATAATACTGGAATATGGAAAAAAGAATTCGCAGGTATGGTTTAATAAAGTTTGGAGTTTGGCAAAAACAGTAAAGGGATTTGTTCTTAAAAAAAGTGGCGTTGTACAATATGCAGAATAGTTGAGTTTACCCGGGAGGTATTTCAAAGGCAACTTTATTAAACTTTTCCCGTTTATTTATATCTGACAAATTCAACCCTTCCAAATAAAATTACTATTTATGAATAAAACATTCATTCTGTTACTGTCAATATGTTCTTTAGTCTTGATCGCTATTTCCTGCAAAAAGGACAGCGGAACCGGAGGTGGTGGCGGTGGAAGTACTACTGTGGATTGCAGTACAGTTACCAATAAAGCTTTTGCTGCAAATGTAAATCCCATTATTCAGGCTTCCTGTAATGTAGCAGGTTGTCATGCAACAGGAAGTACGAATGGCCCTGGGCCTTTGACCAATTATGCACAGATATCTACCGGGTCCATACGCTCGGCTATTTCTTCCGGCAACATGCCCAAAGGAAGTTCACTGACCACCGCACAAAAAAATTCTATTATTTGCTGGATTGACAGCGGAGTACCTAATAATTAAGTCCCTGATTTTTCATTTCGTTCTTTTTCCGGAAGCAGTTTATATTGCTGCCCCTCTTTCCAATATATTTATAGCCAACACTGTTTCTGATGCTAAACAGTAGTCTATTTCTGTTGCTATAATTTTTTCCTTCCGCACATTTGAACGAAAATTAGATAAGTTAGTTGTAGAAAAAATATTGAGAGACCCGAAATGGATAGGCACTTCTCTTTCCGGTACTTTGAGCAACAATGACGGAATAACATTTTCTTTCTGGAATCCGGATAAAGATCCGAATGATTCCACCTGGTCTATTACTTCCACCAATACAACGCAGGTAAAAGCCACTGTTCTGCAAAAGCAGACAATAGCATTTGAAATTAATTATAACTATATCGAAAGAGGAACAGCTTATGTATACGCAAAAGATGGAGATATAATCTATAAAGATGTAAAAAAAGGAAAACCGAAACACACGGACAGTGGATGTAAAAAGTGCCCAACGTTTTTTTCATATTGCAGAATGGCAACCCTGCCGGCAAGCAGAATCCTGAAAAGTATAACCCTTTGTTGCCTAAG
>JANPNY010000258.1:0-14532 GCA_031427745.1 Chitinophagaceae bacterium
ATAAGGTTATTGGATTTTTTATTCTGTTTTCTACTAAGGTTTTTCTTTAACCTTAGTAGAAAAATATACCTATAGCAGTAAACCTTATTACCTTATTTGCGCTTACTGTCCTTAACTTAATGACATTGCCCGAAGGGGTGATATTATTTATACAGCTAAATCCTTAACTTAATGACATTGCCCGGCGGGATGTTCCATGGGACGCCAATGAAGCCAAATTGAAATACAACTGCTGGCTACCAAATTATTTATTTTTTAATATTGCCGGATAAACACTACTAGTGTGCATCACTAATTCTCCAAAAATGGTATTGGCCCATGCAAACCATTTCCGGGTAAAATTAGTTGCATCGTCTTTGTGAAATGATTCGTGCATAAAGCCGGTATTTCCATGCGTTTTCGTCAACATATCCATACATAGTTTTACTTCAGCGGCATTCGTAGCCGTTAGGCCACGCATGATGATACTCAACGGCCATATCATAAACATACCTGCATGGGGACCACCGATTCCTTCTGCCGCTTTACCCTTAAAGAAGAAGGGATTGCCAGCAGATAATAATAATTTCCTGGTGTTTTGGTATAATGAGTCAGTGGCTTTTACAGCACCCAGGTAAGGCAGCGATAACAGGCTTGGTACATTGGCATCGTCCATTAAATTAAAACTGCCAAAACCATTTACTTCGTAGGCATATATTTTACCAAATGTTGCATGGTTTATGATGGCATATTGTTGGAGCACTTTTTCTACTTCTGTTGCCAGTGCGTTACATTCATTGGCAAGTTTGGTATTGTGATGAATACTATTTACCATTTCGGCGGCCTGCCTTAAAGAGACCACCGCAAAAAAATTGGATGGCACCAAAAACGGATAAATCGTAGCATCATCACTTGGCCGGAACATAGAGCATATAAGCCCTACAGGCTTAACAGGGTAACCGTAGCCTCCAAGCGGAACACCATCCGTTGCCCATGCAGTTGTGCGTTGAAAACTGTAAGGCCCGTTGTTTTCTTTGCGTTGCTGCTCTTTAAATGTTTTTACAGTTAGTTCGACAGCATGCACCCAATCGTTATCAAAAACCGTTGTATCACCGGTGTATTTCCAGTAATGATAGGCCAGCCTGATGGGGTAACAAAGTGAATCAATTTCCCACTTACGTTCATGTATACCAGGCTTCATTTCGGTAAGGTCGCTTTTCCATTCACTTACTTTGTTTTCATCTTTATAAAATGCATTGGCATATCTATCCAGGATAATACATTTTTTTTGCCGGTTGATAACACCTGCAATTAGTTGTTGCAGTTTTGCATCATTTTTTATTAATGCCAGATAGGGCCAAACCTGCGCTGTGCTGTCCCTCATCCACATGGCATCGATATCGCCGGTAATTACGTAGATATCCGGTTTGCCATTAATCATTTCAACATCAACAGTAGTATCCAGTGTGTTGGGAAAACAGTTTTCGAATAGCCAGGCCAGTTCGGGATTAGCAATTTGTTTTTTTATTTTTATGATGGCTGCTTCCACAGCTTCGCTTGTAAAATTTCTATCAGCAAGAGGCGGACGCTTTGTTACAAAATCATTTTGCCCCATCGCAAAAACACTGGATTTGCTTAACAACATACCGGCAGATAAAACGCCCGTGTTTTGGATAAATCTTCTACGTGATTGCATGTTATTATTTATTGGTTGAAAATGAATATGGTTATGATTCTATTGTAGTTCCTCTTGTAAAGTTGGGCATTGGCCCCATGGAGAAATTTAATATTCCTCCCTTCAGCAAATCGAAATGGGTTAGGTAATTTTTGTTGTACAACGCATTGTTCCATTTTAATTGTTGAACATATTTGTTATCAGCACTGTTAGCTGCTGCATTTATTACCAGCGATTTCCCTGACGGCAGTTGTGCATTCACTTTTTTAAACAAAGGAGCCCCCAGCACATACTGATCTGTGCCCGGACAAACAGGATAAAAACCAAGGACCGAAAAAATATACCATGCAGAAGTTTGTCCATTGTCTTCATAGCCGCAATAACCATCCGGTGTTTGCTTGTTTAAACGGTTGATTACTTCCCTGCTCCAGTATTGTGTTTTCCATGGCTGTCCTGCATAATTGTACAGGTAAATCATGTGTTGAATGGGTTGGTTACCATGCGAATACTGGCCCATATTCATAATCTGCATCTCCCTTATTTCGTGAATAACACCGCCATAATAACTATCATCAAAAACAGGTGGCAAACTAGAAGCAGTATCAAGCATGGACACAAATGATTCTTCTCCACCCATTACCGGTTGTGGAATAATGCTGATTGGCTGTTGGGCTGGTGAGTAAAAAAACATCAGGCCAAAAAATATAGATAGTGTAAGGTTTTTCAACAGCATACTATTGTGTAATTTTTATTGATCTGAAGTAGCAGATGCTGGCCAACTTGAAGGCGGCATCCCGAATGCCATATTTGGTTTATCACCCATTATAAATTCAAGCACAGCACCATTAATCAAGGTGTCGTGCTGAATAAAGGTTTTGTTATAAGGATGATTATTTAATTGAACACTTTGAATATATGGGCGCCCCTCCATTTTACCCAGTTTATTTGCAACCTGCGCAATGCACCAGTCGTCGTAGGCATATTCGATGGTTACGGTAACACTGCTTCCATATTTATCTTGCGGTATATAACCATACTGACTGTATAAATCGGTGCCACGTATATTTTGCATGGCGCTTTTTTTCATGGCAGCGAAAGCCTTTTTCACATTAATGCCTTTGGTATTTTTTAGGATGGCGTCTGCCACCACTGGAATGGCGTGGTACCCCGTCATGCAATGGGTTTCGCAGCTACTTAAATCCCAAACCGGCAATAACCCGTTTTCATCATAAAATGCCAGCATGGTGTTGATAAATTCTGTAAGATGGCCGGGTTGTGTAATGGTGAATAGAGGATTGAGTGCTCTGAATGTATCCCACAAAGAAAACACTGTAAAGCGTTGCCCGTTGGGCATCCTCTTAACCTGTCCTTTTGAATTCTGGTAAGTGCCATCCGCATCCGAATACAAAACAGGCGCCACGCAAGTGTGATACAGAGCCATATAAAATATCTTTTTCGCTTCTTCATCTGCACTTTTAATTACTATCTTTTGCAGTTCCGCTTCCCATTTGGCTTCGGCTGCCTTTTTAACAACATTAAAATTCCATCCTTGTATTTCCCCCAAAGCCAGCAGCGCCTTTTCTGTATTAATTGATGAAAGCGCAACTTTCATTGAGATGGTTTTTTCCTGCATGTTTTTAAATAACAATTGTCCTTTTATCAATCTTCCTTTTGCGCTATTCCCTGTTACACTTTCCTTTCCGTTTGCCAAAAAAATTTCTGTAAATGGCACAGAAGTTCGGGCAGCAAAATAAACCCGCTGCATGGAGGCCCAACCTTGGGAATAACGATAACTACAATGGTTGAGTCATTTAATTTTTCCATAAAAGTTTCAATAGCGCTGTCCCAATTTATGGCAAAGCCCAAATTAAAACGGATAACCGGATGGGCCCCTTTGGGGAAAGTATATTGATGAAGGCCGCATCGTTCCGTGGTTGTAAAGGCTGCTTTAATGCCGTTATTTAAGGTTACGGCATAATAACCGGGCGTTGCTTTTTCATTGGCGTGAGCAAACTTTTCCCGGTATAAAGTAAATGAATCTGCCACCAAACCAATCGAGGGCATTACAGATATATCACACAAATCTCCAATGCCAGTGCCGCTTAAATGGGTATAACTAAAACCTGCAATCATCGAATCGGTGAAATGATAACCACTGCACCAGTCCCAGCCTTGTGTACCATTATCCGGGCTTAATTGCACCATCCCAAAAGGAACTGTTGCTCCCGGGTAATTATGTCCATGTGCTCCGGTTCCTATAAAGGGATCTACGTATTTTGTTAAATGCTGGGCTGTTGTAATGAAAGGAAGCACCAGGATAACGGTGAGTATTAGTTGCTGTAAAATCGTTTTTCTTATGGCAATTAACTTCTTCATAATTATTGAATTGATTGCTTCGTTAATTTATCAATGTGGACATCACTATAAAAAATGAACGGGAAAACCACTTCGTCCTGCATTATTCTGTAAGTAATGTTTAGGCCCCTTTAAGAGAAACTTCATTTAAGATCTGTTGATTTCTGCCAACCGGTATCCTTTCATAGTTTTCCATCACAAGGGCCGCAGCACCGATTAACTCGGCCTGTAATCCAACTGTTGATACTTCAATACTGGTGCTTTGAAAAAGCCGGTGAATGCAATGTTCGTTTAAAGATTGTTGAATGGGCGCACGCCAAATTTGTCCGGCAGATGCCCCCCTGCCACTCAAAATAATTTTTTTAGGATTTAGCAGGTGTATTAAAATAGCAACCCCCTTACCAATATTATATCCCGCTTTTGAAAAAAGTTCAATTGCAAACTGATCACCATCAATTACTGCTTTTATAATGGCATCGCATGCCAGTTCCGGATCATCGCCCGGCAAGGAGGTTAATTTCGAAAGCCTTCCCGCCTTAATGCCTTCTCTTGCTTTTTCTATTATTATTAATAAGGAGGTTTCGGTTTCAAGACAGCCCGTTTTGCCACACCAGCATAGCTTTCCGTTTAAAAAAAGTGGAATATGACTAAACTCACCTGCAAAACCTTCGTGCCCCCGATACAACTCGCCGTTCAGGATTAGCCCAAGACCAACGCCCCAGCCAATGTTAATCACCATCGCATTTTTTTCGTTACGGGCTTCGCCAAAACGAAGTTCAGCCAGTGCTATCAGGCTTGAATCATTATCAATAAAAACAGGCATCCCGATTTTTGAGCCCAGGTATTTTGTTATACTTTTATGGTTGGGTAGCTGCAAAAATGAGTAGTTAATTCCTTCTTTTACATTCACAAATCCTGGCATACCGATGCCAATCCCCACAAACTTTTCTTCTTCAATACCCGATGAGATAATGACCCCTATAATTTTTTCGGTTAACACGTTCAACGCATCCGGATTATCTGTTAAAGGCAACACAATCGTTTCAACAGGCGATACAAAATTATTTTGCATATCCATGATCGCAATTTTTGTTACGAACTGATCCATTGCGACTGAAACTACGTAAATCACGTTTTTTTGCAACCCATAGGTTAACGCCCTTCTTCCGCCAGTAGAGGCTGCATAGCCCATTTCTAAAATCATATTATCAGCCACAAGCTCTTCAATGAGCGTTGCAGTAACAGGAAAACTTTTTTTTATTTTTACAGATAATTCCGCACAGGAAAGGCTATCCTCAAAATATAGTTCCTTCAAAATTTTATTTCTAAATAATTTCTTTTTTTCAGTCATAAAAATGGCATTAGCAGGATTTGAAGTCTAGTGCTTAAAACGTCAGTTAAAGATATCGAAACTTATTAAATTATTAAATAAGTTTTAGGCAATTTGATTTTTATTTTCTTTTAATTGTAAACAAATGTCACGTTAATGGGTCGTTCTTGCAATTCCGGTTGGTGCTATAAAAAAAACGGCACGAGCAATTTATTCTCATTAACCGGGTTATTCAAACGGTGTAAAAGCAAAAGCTAATGCCGCAGGCACTTCCTTCGCATTAAGTAAAGACTTTGGAAGTATTACTACCACCGAACCATTTTCCATAACCCATTTCACATTTTCACCTGTTTGCAACAATTTCATGGTTGACTTGATTTTAGGCGCATTCATTTTCCAGCTTACCAGTTGAGGTAATGCTTCTCCTTCTTTTAAACAAACCAGTGCATAGCGTGTACCGTCCTTTGTATTTTGTGTGAACCAGGTACTGCCATCATGGTAGTTTTTGGTGATTCGGGTATTGTATATAGCCGCTCCATTTTTATTAGTCCAATTGCCAATTTCTTCCATTCGTTGAACTGCTTCTGCAGGCAATGTGCCATCAGGTTTCGGTCCAATACCTAATAACAGGCTCCCTCCTTTCGCAACTACTTCAATCAATGAATGAATAATTTTTGACGATGTTTTAAACTGATCGTTGGCCACAAAGCCCCAGTTATTAGCCAGTGTCATACAACTTTCCCATGGATGATCCAACTGGGTGGCGGGTATGCGTTGCTCAGGCGTTTGGTAGTTTTCGTAAGGCCCGTGAACTGTTCTGTCTACCATCAAAATACCCGGCTGCGCTTTTCTTGCCATCGTGGCTATTTTGGGCATATCAATATCCTGGCTCCATTTGGGAATATCGGCACCCCATGAACGCACTTCTTCGTTTACTGTTTCTAATGGCCGAACCCAACCTCCATCCATCCACAAAATATCTACTGAACCGTAATTGTGCAATAGTTCGCTGATCTGGTTAAAGGTGTAGTCTTTAAACTTATTCCATCTCCACGGATATTGGCGAATATCATAATTGTTGTTTCGGTTGGCAGTTGCGTATTTAGGCCACCAATAATTTTCGGTGTGCCAGTCGGGCTTTGAAAAATAAGCTCCAATCATAAAATCCTGTTTACGAAAAGCATCAAATACATATTTGGCAACATCTGCTTTTGGATTACCGGCAAAAGGTCCGTTTGAGATTTTGAAATCAGTTTCCTTTGTATCAAACATGCAAAAACCATCATGATGTTTGGTGGTAAAAACAACATATCGCATACCGGCATCCTTGCCTGCTTTGGCCCAACTTTCGGGATCAAACTTTACGGGATTAAAATCCTTCTTCAAACCCCAATACCATTTTTTGTAATCTTCGTAAGACTGGTTGCTATCGGGTCGGTTGATCCAATCTTCATTGCATAAATTCCACGATTCGATAATCCCAGGAACTGCATACAAACCCCAGTGTATGATCATACCAAATTTTTGATCCTGCCATTGATCCAGCTTTGCTTTTACTAATGTGTCGGTTGGCCATTCGTACTCGGTAGATTGCTGGTGTACACCCTGCTGAGCCTGCGAAAAACCGCAAATCAATAAAACCGAAAAGACCATTATAAACAGTTTCAGACGGCGATACTTTTGAACGCCTTTTGTAAATTTTCTCATGCTGTAAAATTGAGGTTTGAAAAAGTTGATTTAAAATCGCAGAGAACACCACCAATCCTATTGAGGTTTGTACTCAAAAAATCTCTGATGGAGAGTTTAAAAGAGTTGATTACGGAGGTGTACTTATCAGTAAAGGAAGGCAATTGCCCACATGCCGGCAAACTAATCATCCTAAAAAAAAGTAATGAGGGAAAGGTATTTTCGCTGTACTTTTTTATTTCGATGTTGATATTTGCTAATAAATAATACAGTAACATTTTTATTTTTTTGCGCTCCGTTTGGCTGTGGGCACTATAAGCGGTTTAAAACCCAGTGCCGTTATTTTTTTAACTTCAAAATCTCCAACAGCACGCCCCTGCGCTACGCCATTTTCAATACTGTCCCGATAATGAATACCGCCAAACAATCGTGACACAGCGGCTTCTGCCGCGGCCTGCCGAAATGATGTAAAAGATCTCGGCTTGATATCGAAAAAGTCTTCTGAATTATCTGTGTAATTAAATCCATCACCCATAAAGTAAGTAAGTACTTCCGCTGATGCTGTTGATATTACACTGTGGCCGCTCGTATATTCCGGAAAGGGAGGGGTTTGCAAAATAGGCTGCCATTTTAAGTCGATATACTTATTAATGTAGGTCTCCGGCCTTATCCGGTTACTGCGGTATTTTTCATCCCAACAACTTATAAAGGCATCCACCAGCGTGATGGAAACCATGGTGTGCAGGATGATTACGCTATTAAAATCAAGGGCTGCCTTTCGGCTCACGATACCTGTAATGTTCATCCAGTGACCGCCGGGGCTTATTTTTTTATAGCCAATTGCCATGTGGCCAGAAGTGTTTACAACAAACGGATTACAATCCCAGAAAGAGGCTATGTGCAACTGTTGGGGGGTCAAATTTTTTGAAAGATCGTACACTTCTACTGCCATCTTATAAAAAGTACTGCTTGTGTCTTTACTGAAAGCTACAGCGGGAATTGGGGTAAATTGATTGCAGGAATCCATTAGCATGGGCCTGATCGTTCTCCAGTTTGGCTCTACTGCTTCGATATATGCCGGCGGTGTGGGGTACCAATACTGATCTCCTTTAGTGGGCGTATATCGTAATTCGGCACTCAGCTTTCCATAACCATCTGTTTTGGCGTAGGTCAAAATATTTTCCGCCATTTGAACGGCTACTGCAATAGATGAATCGATAACCGCAAGGGGGATTTTGTTTCTTTTTAACATCTGAATATATTTTTCTTCTTCAGCCTGCAACATATAACCCGATGGCAACATTCTTTTTCCTGTCTCCAGGATGCAGTATACGGCTGCAATTCTGCAATTATATTTTGCAGCCGGCACTTTTATTTTTGCAGCAGTGTAGCTTTTGATGATACCTGCCAGGCCTGGTAATGAGGTATTATTTTGTGCAACAATTTCATAGGCACCTAATAATGCATAACTGTAAAAGCGACTAGCCGCAGGAGGATTTACAACATCATGTATCATTACAGCAGACAGGGAAAATATTATGGGCTGCACCTGAAGGTAGGGCTCCAGTGGCCTTTTGCTTTGACCATACGTTGAAGTGTACAGCAGGAGTGTTAAAACGATTATCGTTTTCATGGCAAATTTTCTTTATAAAAAAGCAATTCTCCATCGGCAATACCAATCATTAAATAATTGATTTGACCCAATTTTATTTCTTCGGCAGATTTAACATCACCTGTTACGGAAAGGCCTGAAGTCAGTTGACTAACATACTCAAATTTACCCTTACCATTGCCAAAACACTACTGCTAATTATTTTTTAAAACAACCAGCGGCAGTAATTGCCGCTCATCTGTGGGGTTAATAATTTCCAATAAATAATTACCCTTATAGCAGTCGAAAGGAATATCTAAATTATTAACCTGAAATCCGTTACTTACAATTAAAGTCTTTTTAAAAAACTGTTGACCGCTGTAGCCGATTAAACGAATAGAATAATTTCCTGCAGGCTGGTTATTAAATAAGAGTCTAATCGTACTTCCTTCTACCATGTTCGGAAATATACCAATACCCTCCGATAAAGGTTTTTTAGTAATTGTAACTGTAGGGCTATAATACGAACTGCCGTTTTTGTCAATACTTTTTACACGGAAATAACTAATTGACGTTGATGTAAAATTATTTTCCCAATAATAAATGTGCGCCTTATTAACATCAGCCGCTACGCTACCGATTGCGGTAAATTGAAGGCCATTGGTGGACTTTTCTATTAGATAAGATTGTGTATTTTCCTCATTATTCACAATCCATTTAAGACCGATTTTTCCGTTTTTTTGCTGTACGTTTAACAGGATAAATGTTAGGGGTAAAGTATTAGAGAGCTTAGTAACGTTAAGTCCATTTCCTGTGTTTACATGCAAATTGCGGACAGGTTGCTCATGTGCCCAAACTGAATGCAGGCAAGCAAAGCAAAACAATGTCCCAAACAAAATCACCTTATTAATGCGATAATTTTTATTTAGAACCGGTATTGGAGTCAATTTTTGTTCAGCAGGCTTGCCCCAATTCCAAGAGGGAAAGAGCCAACTAAGAAATTGTGTAAAACAGCTCAATAAATTATTCTTTGACAAATCAGTTTTCATAATAGTACTTTTTATAAGTGAAAATTTAAGATCACAGACTATTGGAATTATTTAGACGGATTTTGATGAATAACCGGAATATTTCTCAAAAAAAAAATTGAATAAAATTCAATAAAAAACAAGTTGGATTTTGTAAGGGATAGGAGGAGATAAATGTGTTACGGATAACTTCCAGATCTAAAGCTAATTGTTTTTTTATAACTGAACAAATTTCTAAACACTTTTCAAAAAAGGAACCCCAAAATCTGAGAAAAAGATTGACAACGCCAAAAAAGTAAAATCAAATTATTTAAAGCGGCGGCGAACTACTAAACATTATTTTTTTGAATCAAAATAAAAACCCGGTCACAATAAAGCGAACCGGGCTCATTTACGATTGCTTGCCAGCTATGTTAATTAAACTTTGTTACAGAAAATGATTTTAAAATCAAATCATCTTCTAACAAATTTAAAAATTATCTTAAAAACAGCATCTCTCTGTACTTAGGCAACATCCAATGCGAATCATCAACTACCAATTCTAATTTATCAACATGGTACCGAATTTCGTCAAAATGCTTCCCTTTTACATTGTCACAATAGGCTATTGCCTTTTCCCTATTATCAGTAATAACATTTGCTTTCTTTCTTTCTTCAATCATATTTCTTACACCTGTTCCCATTGCGTTAATATGTTTGCCGATATCAGTAACAATGCTTAACTGGTTAGAATAGGCTTCCTCACCTAGCCCTGCTTCTTTTAATCCCTTAATGTTTTCAATAAGGATGTTCTGATACTTAATAGCAGAAGGCAAAATAACAGAAGTGGCTAATTCGCCTATAACCCTCGCTTCAATCTGTACTTTTTTGATGTAAGCCTCCAACATTATTTCGTGTCGTGCTTCCAGCTCGGAATGGGAATAAATATCATTGCTCTCAAATAAATGCTTTGATTTTTCAGAGATGTAAGCATCCAATGCTAACGGCGTGGTTTTTACATTGGGCAACCCTCTCCTTTCCGCTTCATTCGCCCATTCTTCACTATAACCATCTCCTTCAAACAATACAGATTTACTTTCAATAATATACTTCTGGATTACCTGCATAATGGCAATTTCTTTCTTGTCTCCTTTTTCAATGTGGGCATCAACATCTTTTTTAAATTGCTTTAAAGTGTCAGCTACAATTGAATTTAAAACCGTCATAGCATTGGCGCAGTTTGCTGCGGAACCAACGGCACGGAATTCAAATTTGTTTCCTGTAAAGGCAAATGGAGAAGTACGGTTTCTGTCGGTATTATCCAACATTAGTTCTGGTATTGTTTTATGAATATCCAGTTTAAGCATTGCTTCGTCCTGCTCATCAAATTTACCACCCACCCGGGTTTCAACCTGGTTCAAAACTTCAGTAAGATATTTACCAATAAATATGGAGATGATTGCAGGAGGTGCTTCGTTAGCGCCTAAACGATGATCGTTTCCGGCACTTGCGATAGACGCCCTTAACAATGCAGAATATTCATGAACGGCCTTAATGGTATTTACAAAAAAAGTAAGGAACATAAGGTTTGTCTTAGGCGTTTTGCCTGGTGCCAAAAGGTTAACACCTGTATCGGTTGCAATGCTCCAGTTATTATGTTTACCGCTACCATTGATTCCTGCAAATGGTTTTTCGTGAAGCAGCACAATTAATCCATGGCGTTTTGCCACACGGGTCATAATGTCCATCAACAATGTATTATGATCTACTGCAAGATTTGCTTCTTCGAATATTGGCGCACATTCAAACTGAGACGGAGCCACCTCATTATGCCTTGTACGCAGTGGAATACCCAGCTTGTAAGATTCAGATTCAAAATCTCTCATGTAAGCATAAATACGCTCGGGGATAGCGCCAAAATAATGATCTTCCAATTGCTGTCCCTTTGCCGGTGCATGCCCAAATACAGTACGACCTGTCATCGTTATATCTGGTCTTGCATTGGCCATTCCTGCATCTATTACAAAATATTCCTGTTCCCATCCTAAAGTAGCAGTTACTTTAGTAACATTTTTATCAAAATATTGGGCTACATCCACAGCAGCTTTATCTAACGCAACCAACGCTTTAATTAATGGCGTCTTAGCATCCAAAGACTCGCCTGTATATGAAACAAATATGGTAGGGATACACAATGTTTTTCCGTTGCTTATTTCCATTATAAACGGAGAGGAAGAAGGGTCCCATGCAGTATACCCACGAGCTTCGAAAGTAGCCCTTAAGCCACCTGAAGGAAACGAGGAGGCATCGGGCTCCTGCTGAATTAATGCAGCTCCTTCAAATTCTTCTATGGGAGTACCATCGCCTTTTAAGGTAAAAAACGAGTCATGCTTTTCAGCAGATAAATCTGTTAATGGTTGAAACCAGTGCGTATAATGTGTAACACCTTTGCTTTCTGCCCACGCCCGCAAGCCGTTAGCAATTTGGTTGCCCATGCTGCGATCTATTTTCTTTGCATTTTTAATAGAACCTAATAAACTTTTATACGCTTCATCACTTAAAAACTGTCTGGCAGTTTTTAGGGTGAATACGTTTTCACCGAAAATTCCTGTAATTTTTGCAGAGGTTTTTACCGAAACTTCCTGCTTAGACTGCAAATTGTCTATTGCCTTAAATCTTAATGATTGCATAGTGTTTTGAGTTTTTGAAGACACAAATTAGGAAAAAAATAATTAATTATGATAATTATCTCATCAAAAACATTTTTTCTATCAAAATTTAATAAAAAACAATATATAATTTTATTTTTTACTTTGTATAAACGGGAGTAGTTTCACCCAGTTTATTTTGCAAAGGATGGGTACTAGTAAAAAGGGAAGATATATAGAACGGTATCGGATAATTGCCCAGATTACCGGTACAGTGTACCCAATAATCAGTAAAACAGATACGGCAAAAAATAAGCTGGTAAATAAAAATGGATTCAACTTTGAAGGCTGCTTTTTAAACAAAAGAAACAGCATAAACAACAATTGGTAAAACAATAATTCTATTGCAAAAATTATCAATGGAAAAGATAGCGTATAGTCCGTTAGAAATGGTCTGCCCACACTATGTGACAATGCCTGGGGTAAGTTATTTAAAAAACTACCCGCATTGGGCAACAGTTTACTTGTAAATACGTAAGACCTGGCTGTTTCAAGTTCAAAAAAATCCGCTTGTTTCTGAACCACTAACAAGGGTAAATTTATTGATGAAACAAAATGTTGAAAATTAAAAAACAGCAATAGGAAAACAGCATATATAATGGATGTAATGAGTACAATGTTATATTTATACCGGAAACTCAGGTACCAGGCTGCAAGCCCGGGCATCAATAGCAATAACAAGTAACTGCGGAACAAAAAAATCACCAGCACAGCGAAAAAAACTGCGGTTAACCGTTTAATAGTAATTTTTCCGGTGTTGAAAATATTGAATAAAGAAAAAAACAGCAACCCAATTGCAGCCATAATTAATCCCTCTTTATGAATAATGCTGCTAAATAACATGGTAGATGGTAATAGAAACACTCCCACGATAACCAGCAAATTATTATTGGGAAAAATTTGCTTAAAAACCCTGAAAAGAGCTATAAGTCCAAAGAAAACTAAAAAGTTATACAAAATAACATTCGTATAATAGTTTCCACCGCTGGCGCAATCGAGTACAGAAACAAATTTTACAATCAAATTGGTTTTAAGATCGTTCCAAAACGAATTATGAAACTGAAGTACACTCACGTACTTGTGCTCATATCCTGATTGAAAAATATTGGTAAAATAAGCTACCGGATCATTAAACAACAATTGGTATTCTTTTAATGCTTCCTGGTGATAAAGCCAGGTGTCCATGTTGGGAACATGCTCACTAATTCGGCCACTTATTACACCTACTGAAACTTTGCATAAAAAAAGTAGTATTATAACTTTATTGCTTAATCCGCTTCTTTTTATAAATCCAATTTTAGTGAGGATCCAGCTAAGGGTAATAAAGTAGATAAAAAATAAAAGGTAACTCAAGCAGTATATTTATTTGGAAGATAATAAAATAAAAATAGGACAGATAATTTTTATTTTATTGATGGCAATTTTTTTGCATCAATAGGCTGGTACATATAAGCAACGGGTTAATAACCGGTTTTTGTTCACTGTTAAAAATAAAAAAAATAAACAATCAATTACAAAACATATATGGTTGTACTTTCGCAATCTCTAAAAACATTTATGGAAATTACCGCCACAACCGCCAAAGAACTTCGTCTTACCGAAGAAGAGTTTGAACTGATTAAGCAAAAAATAGGTCGCACCCCCAACTTTACTGAGCTCTGTTGCTTCAGCGCTATGTGGAGTGAACATTGCAGCTATAAAAACTCCATCAAATGGCTTAAAACATTACCCCGGGACGGTAAAAAAATGCTTGTTAAAGCAGGTGAAGAAAATGCCGGACTGATGGATATCGGCGATGGATATGGTGTAGTATTTAAAATTGAAAGTCACAACCATCCCAGTGCCATTGAGGCTTTTCAAGGAGCAGCTACCGGCGTGGGTGGTATACATCGTGATATTTTTACCATGGGTGCAAGGCCAATTGCATCTTTAAATTCGTTGCGCTTTGGTAATTTAAAAGATAGTAAGACCCAACATTTGTTAGCGGGTGTAGTCCACGGTATTGGGCATTATGGTAATTGCTTTGGTGTGCCTACTGTAGGTGGCGAAATTTATTTTGAAGATTGCTACCATACTAATCCGCTGGTAAATGCCATGAGTGTGGGTATTTTAAAAAACGGCACCACGGTATCAGCAACATCCGGCAACGTAGTGGGCAACCCGGTATTTTTTGTAGGAAGTGCAACTGGTAAAGATGGTAT
>JANPNY010000259.1:0-8828 GCA_031427745.1 Chitinophagaceae bacterium
GCTTATTATCTATAAATTCTGGTTGCATACAGGTAAATTTTCAGTGCAAAAATAGGGCAAGTGGTGTAAAAAAAATTATTTGCCATCAATAATTTCTAAAAAGCGGGTTTTCTTATTTACAAAATGTTGCCACACGGCAGAGCCCCTATAATAACCTTGCAACACTCCCCTTTTTGTAACCGGGAATACTGACTTGCTCTGGTGCAATAATAGCCAATTAAAAAAATGCAGATGGGCTTTAAAAATAGCAATAAAATATCCGCCGCTTCCACTCAGCAACCCTTTCCACGCAGCAATAGCATCCAGCAACATGCGTAGGGGAATTTTGTATAAAGTGGTGGCAAGTGGAAAATTTTTAGCCAGCATAATGAGGTTGTTCCTGAAATTTAAAAACACTTTCAGGTTATTTTCTTTTGGCAAAGTTCCCCCACCAATATGATATACAATAGATTTTGGCTGAACATATATTTTATAACCGGCTAATTGCAGGCGCCAGCATAAATCAATTTCTTCCTGGTGTGCAAAAAAATATTCATCTAACCCGCCGGCCTTGTGATATATGGCAGCCTTAATAAAAAGTGCGGCACCACTGGCCCAAAAACAAGCTGCGGCATCATCAAATTGTCCATGATCTTCCTCCACATAATCAAATATTCGGCCCCTTGAAAAAGGGTAACCCAACCCATCGAGCCAGCCGCCACTTGCACCGGCATACTCAAAGCGCAGTCTATCGTTGTAAGATCGTATTTTAGGTTGACAAGCGGCTATGGAAGCATCTGACTCCATCAACTCAATAACCGGTTCTATCCAGCCCGGCGTTACTTCTACATCGCTGTTGAGCAGTATATAATAATCACTCTTTACTTTTTTTAATGCAGTATTATAGCCCCTGGCAAATCCCTCATTGGAGGCATTCAACATTATTTCTATCATTGGATAGGTTTGTCGCAAAAAATCTACCGAACCATCCGTGCTGGCGTTGTCGGCTATGATAATTTTTTTGTTTGGATAGGTAGATGCCAACAATGCAGGAAGAAATTGCTGCAGGAAATTTTTACCATTCCAATTTAAAATTACAATTGCTACCAGCGGAAAGTGTTGACTGCTTGTTGTAGTACCTGATAAGGAAGTATCGGTATTGTTTGCTGATGCTATTGCCATTTATTGAACCTGTAAATACATTTTGATAATCGTACAAACATAGTTTAATTCTTTTTTTGCAGACAGGTTTTGTTAAAAGTATTTGCGGCAGCATTATTTGTTTATTTTTATTACATGTTTACGCAACTGTTTAACTGGCGCACCGGGCTGGGAATTATTGCCATTGCCATTGTATCCGGCACCATTTTTTATTCTAATTACCTGGCAAAAAATATTGCCCATGATGAAAGGGAAAAAGTGGAAGTATGGGTTCAATCTTTAAAAACAAGGATTGGTACCACCGATAAATCAGCCCTGGATCTTACCACCACCATTACTTCTCACAACACCGATATTCCGATAATTGAAACAGACGAAAGGGACAACCCTTCCGGCGAAGGTTTAAACCTGGATACTACTGCCATCAAAAAAAACAGCAACTATCTCCGGGAAAAAGTGCAGGAGTTTAAACAATTGAATGAAGCAATAAAAATTGAAATCAGCAGCGATCCACTGATTATTAATAAATATTATTACGGTGATTCCAAATTATTGCAGGAGGTACGGTACTATCCTTTGATCCAGTTATTTATTGTTGCCCTTTTTATTGTCATCACATTAATCACTATCTCCATCCGGAACAAATCGACCCAAAACCAGGTATGGGCGGGCATGGCTAAAGAAACTGCCCACCAACTTGGCACGCCGCTTTCTTCTCTGCAGGGCTGGATAGAATTACTCAACGAAACGGGAGGAAACGAAAAAATAATGCACGAAATGAGCAAAGATGTGGAGCGGCTAAAACTAGTGAGTGACCGCTTTAGCAAAATTGGCAGTACTCCCCAGCTGGAGGCCATCAATATAGTTGCACAAATAGCCAGCATGGTAGCCTACATAAAAAGAAGGGCACCGGAAAAAGTAAATTTTGACCTTAACAGCAATGGCCAGGATGAAGTAACCGGGATGATTAACGGGCCACTTTTTGATTGGGTGATTGAAAATTTATTAAAGAATGCCTTGGATTCAATGGAAGGAAAAGGCAACATCAGCATTCAAATAAAAGACGAAACAGCACAGGTAATTATTGATGTTGCAGATACCGGTAAAGGCATCAGCAATAAAAATATCAGCAATGTTTTTAAACCAGGTTTTACCACCAAAAAAAGAGGCTGGGGACTAGGCCTGAGCTTATCAAAAAGAATTATTGAACAATACCATAAAGGTGATTTGTTTGTAAAAAATACTGAAGCAGGAAAAGGAACAACCTTTAGGATAATTCTGAAAAAATAAAACCGGTCTGAAAAAAAATATCTTTTTACAAAATGCTTTTTTAACCACACAGGTTGAATAAAATTATTTTACATTTGCACACCTCAAATAAATTTACCAAAAGAAATGCGGCGATGGCGAAATTGGTAGACGCACTACTTTGAGGTGGTAGCGCCCGAAAGGGTGTGGGAGTTCGAGTCTCCTTTGCCGCACAATAAAAAGAAGTCACTTATGCGGTGACTTCTTTTTTCATCCTTTACCATTCTTTAATTAAAACAAGGTTGTAAACTTTCCCTATACAACCTACCTTATTATCATGCGAATTGATAATCACTTTTAATTGCTTCAATTGCAAATGAAATATCGGTTTCCACTTTTTCCATCAGGTCGTTCAACGCTCCGTTATCTGCACCACTTTTACCAATTTTTTCAATCTCCCTGATGGTTGCTTTTAGTGTAACGATCCCCATATTGTCAATGGTGGGCTTTATACGATGGGCAATTTCTCCTACAACTGTCAGTTGATTTGACTGCAACTTTGAGCGCATTTCGGAAAGATGACCCGGGGTTTGTTCAATAAACATTTTAAGCATTTTTTTTACAAATTCTTCGTTGCCCCTGCTGATGATTTTAATTTCTGAAATATCATAATAACTTACTGGGCGTTCCACTGGCTTGTTAACTGCAATTGTATTTTTAGGCAATTCGGCTAGTAAACTCGTAGCAATTTTTCTTAATAAATCTTCCTCCTTAAATGGCTTCGACATATAATCATTCATTCCAGCTTCCAGGCATTTCTCATTATCGCCTTTAATGGCATTGGCCGTAAGTGCAATGATGGGCATGGTTTTGCTGATGACATTGCGGATAATTTTAGTAGCTTCAAACCCATTCATAACCGGCATTTGTATATCCATTAATACAAGATCTACTAAATTTTTCATCAGGTATTCTACCGACTCATGCCCATTGCCGGCTTCCACGGTTTCGGCACCGTAGTTATTTAAAATAGTAGTTGCTACCAGCCTGTTCATTTCATTATCATCCACCACCAGTATTTTTTTACCAGCCAGCATACTTTCGTTGGCAACAAAAGTTTCCTTTGAAGGTAAATCCGCCGCAATTCCTTTAGGGAAAGTAACTTCAAATATAACACTGGTGCCTACTCCTTTTGTACTGGTTGCCCTAATAGTGCCACCCATCAGTTCTATCAATTCTTTACAAATACTCATGCCAAGGCCGGTGCCGCCATATTGCCGTGTAACGGAAGCGTCCTCCTGCGAAAACTTTTCAAACAGGCTTTTTACAAATGGCTCATCCATTCCTATTCCGGTATCTTTTATGGTAACCCTTAATAATTGATCATCCCTCAAGTCGTTAATTACCTTTACAGCAATATCTACACGTCCTCTTTCTGTAAACTTAATGGCATTACTCATAATGTTAAGGAACACCTGGTTAAGCCGGTACGGATCGCCTATTAATACAGGAGATACTGTTTCGTCAAAAGCAGAATTGGTGAGCACAAGCCCCTTTTCTTCTGCTTTATGCAACAATACCTGCATCGCTCTTTTAATAACCTCCAGCGGTTCAAATGCAATTTTTTCCAGACTCAGTTTACCTGCCTCAATTTTAGACAGGTCTAATATATCATTGATAATTACCAACAGATTTTCGGAGGCAGAGTTGATGGTATCTAAATAAAATTGTTGCTTACTGGTTAAAGTAGTTTTCGACAACTGGTTACTCATACCAAGAATTGCGTTCATCGGTGTGCGTATTTCGTGGCTCATATTTGCCAGGAAAACTTCTTTACTCCTGGTAGACTGCTCTGCCTGTTCCCTTGCAATGGTTAATTCGTATTCTAATTCTTTTTGAGCTGTGATATCCAGGTGAATCCCGATAGAACCTACCAGTTCGCCATTTTCATTGTGTCTTGGTGCTCCACTGATAAGCCACCACCTAACCTGGCCTCTTTTATTTTTCACCACAATTTCGTAAGCATCTTGAGCATTTCTTTTGCGCTCCTCATTCTTACGTTCCATCAACTCAATATTTTCACCCTTCAAAAAAAGCTTGGCAGCCCTGCTACCAATTAATTCATCCAGTTCAAAACCACACATATCGCAGAAGCACTGGTTGGCAAATAATATATTTTCTTCGGTATCTATTTCCAGCAAACCAAGGTTCATATTGGCGATAATACTGCGGTATTTTTCTTCACTAATTCTCAATGCGTTTACAGCAGTATTTTCTGCCGTAACATCTGTATATTTCCACAAATGCCCCTTGTAAACTTCATTGTTGTAAATAGGTATAAAATCAAGACTGAAAACCCGGCCATCTTTTAGCTCCCAGATATCATTTACCGTTAGTTGTTGAAATTCAAGTAAGGTAACCACCCGCTCGGCAAAATATTCGGGATCTTTAAATAAATGCTTTACCTGCTCAATAATCTCCGTGTAATCCATGCCCCGTATTTCATCCTGGTTGCGGTGTAGGCCAAACATTTTGCAGAACAACTCATTCGTTAAAACAATCTGATGATTTTCGTCTTCCATCAAAATACCTGTTTGCAAATTAGCTATCAACGATGCCAGCCTGTTTTCGGACTCGTTCAGTTTTTCATCTGCTTTTTTTCTTTCAGAGATATCCAGCATCAGCCCCGTAAATACTTTACCACCCGTTGCAGTTTTATAACAAAATGAACAACTCATGGACCGCCACACAATGCCTCGTCCGGGCAATATTAACCTTGACTCCAGGTAAAAAGGAGCCAACGTATCCGCAGCTTTTGCCAACGTAGCCTCCATTTCGTCCAGGTCGTTGGGATGAATAAATTGTGTTAGTTTAAAAATACTGCTTGGCTTTATGCCAAATATTTTTCCCATTGCCGGGCTCAAATACCGGTACAGATGACTGCCATCCTGGTTGGATTCATATTCGAAAATTACGCCTGGAATATTTTCTGACAGGCCCTGGAACTGGTTTACCCTTTGAGAGAGTTCAACTTCTGTTTGCTTTATATGATTGATATCGGTTTGCGTACCAATCATTCGGGTGGGCTTATTATCTGCGGTACGATCGGTAATCATACCTCGTGATAAAACCCATTTGTAGGTGCCATCTTTGCAAAGCATTCTGTGCTCGCTGTGAAATGCAGGCAGCTCGCCACTAAGGTATTTCAGCAATGCTTCCTGCATAACAGGTGCATCTTCCGGATGAATGCGTGTTTGCCATTCAGTTATATTTTCACCAATATCATCGGGAACATAACCAAGCATTTTTTTCCATGGCTTAGAAAAATAAACGATATTCTGCGTAGTTTTCCAATCCCATATTCCATCACCAGAACCCTCTAATGCAAATTGCCAGCGTTGTTCACTTTCCTGCAATGCAGCTTCTGTAAGTTTGATTGCAGTAATATCTGTATGCGTACCAATAATTTTTTGTGGTAGGCCGTTGGCGTCTTTTTCTATTACAACACCCCTGTCTAATATCCAGCGAATATGCTGATCCTTATCAACAATACGATACTCCAGTGTAAAGTGATCTATCGCTCCCTTGCTTACCTTACTGTCATTTTCTATCAGAATGTCTACATCTTCTTTATGCACAATCTGCCTCCATAAAGTATAAGCATCTATGTTTTTATTATGGGTATGTTCAAAAAAGTTATTGGCAGATCTCGAGAAAAATGTTTTACCAGTTCTAAAATCATATTCCCACACATTGTCGCCAATTTTTTCGAGCGCATTGCGGAAATTTTTCTCATACTGTTTTAAAATTTCTTCCTGCTCTTTCTCCACGGTTATATCATCCATGATGGCAAAATATTGCAACACATTTCCACTATCATCTAATATAGACTGGCTCCTGGTTCGGCCCCAAAAACAGCTGCCATCTTTGCGGTAGAGTTTATCTTCTACAATAAAATTCCGGCCTGTTGTAAAGGCATCCAGCATTTCCCTTATGCCTTTAGCGCTGCTCAGCGGACCTTTAAAAAGTTCTAAGGGCGTTTTCCCAATTACTTCCTCAACAGCATAACCGGTAAGTTGTACAAAACCTTCGTTACACCAAACTACAACGCCTTTTGAATCTGTAAATAATACACCGCTTTCATTTAAACTGGCAACCAGCGAAAGTCGTTTTAACTCTTCCTGGTCGTTTTTAAATTTGTGTTTTTGATTATTGAAGGTGCTGAGTAAATACTTTAATTAGCTGGTAGTAATTTCATGCGTTTTTAGCATATCCAGTACATCTTCCACTGAATCATGTACCTGCATATCATGCAGGTTTAAATTATTTTTTCCTTCATTATCAACTGAACCAAACCAGGGGGACCCAATAAACAACAATTTGTTCTGATCTTCCAGCCATTCAAAATTTCCTCTTAAGGTTATTTCTTTATTTTGTGTAGTCTTTAAAAAAATCACTTCATTATTTACCTGCTTTATTGCATCAAATGAAGCTTCAGCAATGGCCGGCAAAACAATTTTAAAAAGGGAACAAAAACTTTGCCTGCCATCCAGCATAAATAATTTAGCAGCTGACTTACCGAAAGAAACTATCGTAAGGTTTTCATCAAGCAACATATAAAAAGGTGAAATCTTTTCAAATTGTGTGCTGTCAAATGTGAAAGTATTTGTTTTCATATTTTTTTAAAAACTTACTTTGAATAGTAGGTGTTAGGTAACGAATTGGATGTACTGATATGTACCCCATTTTTGCTGATAAAAGGCCCCAAGCTTCTGGATAAATAAACCTGAATATGAAAAAAAAGAGAGTCTCCCTTTAGTAATTTTTTGCCTGCTATTGTTGAACAATCATACATATCGGTTGGTATTAAATAACGATCTCCCGCTGTTGAATCATTTTATAAATGGTTGACTTCCCGATGTCTAATTTTTCAGCTACCATCATTACATCATCATCATATTTATGTAAAAAATGTTTGATGATATCACAGGTATATTGGCGCAATGTTTTTTGTTCAAGCGTAAATACTTCATCTGCCCGGGTGGAAGTGTAAGAAATATCTTCTGCTCTTATTTCATTATCGTTGCACATAACACAAGCCAGGTCCATCATAGCTTTCAGCTCACGGATGTTACCCGGAAAATGGTACCGCATTAGTTTATCCTTAGCATCGGATGCTATGCTAATAGCTGGAAGTTTATTTTCTTTTGCAAACTCATCGGCAAAAAACTTTGCCAGTATCAATACATCATTGCCCCTGTCTCTTAAAGGCGGTAATTCTATTGGTAAACCAATAATTCTGTAGTACAAATCTTCTCTGAAATTTCCTTTCTTAACTTCTTCGGCCAGGTTTCGGTGCGTAGCAACAATCAACCGTATATCCAGTTTTACTTTCTCATTTCCGCCCACTCTTACTATCTCTCTTTCCTGTAATACCCGTAGAATTTTACTTTGCAGGCTTAGGTCAAGCTCCGCTATTTCATCTAAAAATATAGTACCACCGTTGGCCTCTTCAAACTTGCCCGCTTTTCTGGCAACAGCACCTGTAAAAGCACCTTTTTCATGACCAAATAATTCACTTTCTACCAGTTCTTTTGGGATGGCAGCCATGTTAACAGCTACAAAAGATTTTTTCCTTCTGTCGCTACTGTAATGAATGCCTTTGGAAACTACTTCTTTACCGGTTCCGGTTTCGCCCGTTATAGAAACGTTGATATTTGTTTTGGTTGCTTTTTCCATCAACCCGAATATTTTCTGCAAAGCAGGACTTTGTCCTTTGATGCTTTTTTCAAAAGAAAATTTTTGCCCCAGTTCCTCTTTTAATTGCTCCACCTGCTTTTTAAGGTTACCCATTTTGCGGATATTTATTACCGCATTCCAAAGCATGTCCTTGGTATTTTCGTCCTTGATGATGTAATCCGTAACGCCCATCTTCAGCATTTTTACTGCTACGGAAATTTCCTCCTGTCCGCTGATAACAATTACCGGAATAGTATCATCTACATCTTTAATTTTTTGATACAGTTTGTCGCCGGTAAAATCGGGCAGAGAAAAATCGATAGAGATTAAATCGGGCTTCTTATGCAGGTTTGCAAGGCACTGACTACCGGTTTCGAACCGGGTAATTGCATAATCTTCGTTAAGGGAAAGATGGTATTCTAAGATTTCGCCATACCAAGGATCATCTTCTACAATAAAAATTTTATACGGTCCCATAATAGTTATTAACTGGATATTGAATAAGGATATATCAGCTAGTAACGTTGCAACAGGGCATTAATTGTCTCGTTTATGGATTTATTCCAAAAAATTGAATACAATTTTATAAACGGAATATAGGCAGGATGAGTAAGATGCTTATGAAATGAGTTAGGCAGTCCGTAACCTTTTTAATTTACCTAAACTACATTTATAAAATTTTAGGTAGATGATAAGTCCAT
>JANPNY010000260.1:0-4972 GCA_031427745.1 Chitinophagaceae bacterium
GTCGGCAAGCTCGCGGGCCCGAGCGTAGGCGGCGGCAGATGTAGTAATAAGCAGAAGTGGTGCGATGAGTGTTGGTGAATTGTGTGTGATGAAAAAGCCGGTACTTTTTGTTCCTTATCCTTTTGCAGCCGAAGATCATCAAACCGTAAATGCAAAAAAACTGGTGGATAGAGATGCAGCGCTGATGATAAAAGATAGTGAGGCTGCAGAAAAATTAGTAACGACAATTATTGCATTAGCAAAAGACGAACAAAGGCAAGCTGAACTAAAATATAACATAAGCAAGCTGGCAATTGCAGATGCAGCTGAAGTGGTAGCGAGGGAAGTGTTGAGAGCACTGGAGACATAGTTGGCAGGTTAAAATAATTGACACAGGTTAATCATGTTGATGTAAGGGAAAGAATTTTTACAAACAGCGTATTGAATTCCATAATAATGAAAAGTGTTAACGAAATAGTAGCGTCTTTAAAAGCCTCCCCACAGGGGATGTTGCAGGGGGTTTACTTTCTCGGTATTGGTGGTATCGGAATGAGTGCTTTGGCAAGATATTTTAATTCAATAGGAGTGGCGGTAAGTGGTTATGATAAAACGGAAACAACACTTTGCAAACAATTATCTGCAGAGGGCATCAGCATTCATTACGAAGACAACATTGAGCTCATTGACAAGCATGCACAACTGGTTATTTATACACCAGCAGTGCCTAAGGATCATAAAGAACTAAACTACTATCTGCAAAATGATTTTACAGTAACTAAGCGTAGCGATGTGTTAGGCGCCATCACAGCAACTGGCTTTAATATCTGTGCAGCAGGCACTCATGGCAAAACAACTACCAGTACAATGGTGGCGCATATTTTACGCCACAGCGGTTACGGTTGCAATGCTTTTTTAGGTGGTATAGCAGTTAATTATAACAGCAATTTTTGGCGTAGTGAAAAAAATGTTTTTGTTGCAGAAGCAGATGAATATGACAGAAGCTTTTTAAAATTAAGTCCGGATGTTGCGATCATCAGTTCCATGGATCCGGATCACCTGGATATTTATGGAACCGCCGCCAATATGGAACAGGCATTTATAGATTTCTCTGCCAGAATAAAACCGGGGGGCCTGCTCATCAGCAAATATGGGTTAACACGTGCCAGGGATTTAATTGCAGCAAACCATATTACGTATGATGTGCAAAATGAAAAGGCTGATGTATATGCAACCAATATCCTTATCAGCAATGGAAGTTATGTTTTTGACATACAAATAAAAGACAGGTTGATAAAAGAAGTGGTACTGAATATGGGCGGAATGCACAACATAGAAAATGCAACCGCAGCAATAGCAACTGCTGTGCATTTGGAAATATCCGACGAGAAAATTAAAGCAGCTGTTGCTGATTTTAAAGGTGTAAAAAGAAGGTTTGAATACGTAATAAAGAATGAAAAAATAGTAATGATTGATGACTATGCCCATCACCCTGAAGAGTTGAGGGCGTTGATTTCCAGTACAAAAAAATTATTTAGTAATAAAAAATGCATCGTTGTTTTTCAACCACATTTATTCAGCCGTACCAAAGACCTTGCTGATGGATTTGCAGAAGTATTAGACCTGGCTGATGAAGTAATATTATTACCCATTTATCCTGCCAGAGAATTGCCGATGGATGGAGTAGGCAGTGAAATGATTTTGGAAAGAATGCACAGTGAAAATAAAGTTGTATTAAGCAAAGAGAATCTATTAAAACACATTCAACAAGAAGTTGAAGCGAATGTAGAAGAGGGCTATAACGGAACGGTTTTTATAACTGCAGGCGCAGGCGATATTGATACGCTGGTAGAACCATTAAAGAAGATTATTGAAAATAAATAACTGGTAAAAAATTAATCGAATCCCATGTAAGGGATAAGCCATGGTAAAAAGAAAAACGATACTAAAATGGATGCTTACAACTTTATGGGTTACCATAGGTGCAGGTGTTATTGTATTGTTGGTAGCTGCTGTACAAAAAGAATCAAAGCAAAAGTGTACCGGTTTAAATGTGGTGGTAAAGGGTGTAAGCAATAATTTCTTTGTAGATAAAAATGACATACTGGTTGCCATCAACCAATATGTAGAAGGATCACCGGTTGGTCAGGCGGTAAACCTTCTCAACTTAAAAGATTTAGAAAGCGACCTTGAAAAAAATATCTGGGTAAAAAAGGCACAACTGTTTGTAGATAATAACGCTGTACTTCAAGTGATAGTAACAGAAAGAGAACCGGTGGCAAGAATATTCACCAGCACTGGCGCTACCTTTTACATCGACAGCTCCAATGCCATGCTGCCCTTGAGCGAAAAGTATTCAGCAAGGTTGCCGGTGTTCACCAACTTTCCATCAGAAAGTGGCGTACTTACCAAAGCAGATAGCCTCCTGATAAAGGACATTGCAATGATTAGTAAAATAGTACAAAAAAATCCATTCTGGATGGCGATGATTGAGCAGGTTGATATTACAAAACATAGAACGTTTGAACTGGTGCCTAAAATTGGTAACAGCCTCATCAGCTTTGGTGACGCAACAAATGCGGCTGAAAAACTGGATAGGCTATTGTTGTTTTACAAACAGGTATTGGTAAAATGTGGTTGGGATTATTACAGTTCTATTAGCGTGCAATATGCTAACCAGGTGGTGGCAAAAAGAAAAGGTGCAGAAGATAAAACAGCCGATTCGTTGCGTACTCTGCAGATGATGCAAATGATTGCCTGGAATGCAGAACATCTTGCCAATGATTCAGCACAAACTATCGTGTTGGATAATGACAAAAACACAACTAATGTTAGCCTGATACAACAATCAATTGAAAGAGATGATAATGTAGAATCGGCTGGTAGGTCTGAAACCACAAAGCCTCAGGGAATACCTGTTATTGAAAATCCAGTATTAAAGAATCCGTTACCCGTGAAAAACAAACCTGTTGTTGCAACACCAGCAGGTGTAAAGCCTACTGCTGTTAAGCCGTTGGCTCCAAAGCCTAAGGTTACTAAAGCGGTTAAAATTATTAAACAGCCTGTAACCGGAAAAGCAAAACCAGCAAATAAACCTTCACCTGTTCAGGTTAAACCGAAGCCGGCAATACCAAAATCAGTAATGCCAAAACCAGCAGTACAAAAACCGAATAATGAATATTAAAATAACACGACTATAAAAAATCAACCTAAAAAATTACCTCAGGCAAATTTTAAAAGTTGAAGTAAAAATACACAAACACACATAAACACACACAACTATGAGTAGCGAACAAACCCCAACACCAACAGCAGAAAGCACTGTGGTTAATAACAATCCCGTTATCGTTGGCCTCGATATCGGTACTACAAAAATTGCGGCTATAGCAGGGCGTAAAAATGAATACGGAAAACTGGAAATACTGGGCTTTGGCCGTGCCAACAGCAACGGCGTACAGCATGGTATGGTACTAAATATAGATCAAACGATTAAAGCTATTCAAACGGCTTTGGAAAACTGTTATGCATCAAACCCAACCCTGATTTTAGACGAAGTGTATGTGGGCATTGCCGGTCATCATATAAAGAGTTTACAAACACGGGGCGACATTGTACGGCAACACACAGATGATGAAATTCGCCAGGAAGAAATTGACCGGTTGATAGAAGACCAGTACCGAACTTATATACCAGCCGGCGACCAGATTATTGATGTAATTCCACAGGAATTTACGGTTGATAATTTTCAAAATATCCCTAACCCCATTGGGTACAGTGGTGTAAAAGTAGGAGCTAATTTCCACATTATTACAGGCGATAAAAATGCTATCCGAAACATAAAAAGAAGTGTAGATAAAGCAGGCTTGCGCACACAGGATTTGGTATTGCAACCATTAGCCTCAGCAGCCGCTGTAATGTGCGACCAGGATCTTGAAGCCGGAGTGGCCATTGTAGATATTGGTGGTGGCACTACCGACCTTGCAGTTTTTTATGAAGGCATTTTAAAGCATACTGCTGTAATACCTTTTGGTGGTGAAAATATAACAACGGATATCAAAAACGGATTGGGGGTTTTAAAAACCCAGGCCGAACAAATGAAAGTTCAATTTGGTAGCGCCTTAAGCGATGAAGCTAAAGCAAATGCTTTTATTACCATCCCGGGTTTAAGAGGTATGCAAGCCAAAGAAATCAGTGTAAAAAACCTGGCAGGCATTATCCAGGCACGTATGAGTGAGATAATGGATTTTGTAAGTTTTCATTTAAAACAGGTTGGGCTCGATACCAGGTTACTAAATGGTGGTATCATTTTAACGGGTGGGGGTTCACAATTAAAACACCTCATTCAGTTAACTGAATATGTAACGGGGTTAAATGCAAGAATTGGTTATCCAAACGAGCATTTAGCTGGTGGCCATATTGAAGAGTTAACCAAGCCAATGTACAGTACCTGTATAGGTTTGATATTAAAAGGTTATAACGATTACGAGAACAAGAACAAACAGTTTGAAGAACGTTTCCGCAAAATTGAAGTGCCTGCTTCACTGCAGAAAGCAGCAGTTGACGAAGTACTTGCTGATTTGGAAACAGAACAAACAGTGATAGCCGAAGCAGCAGCAATGCCCCAAGTAAAAGAGCGTAAAACTTTAAAAACTTTTATGGATTCTTTTAAAAATGGGTTGCTTGAATTATTTAAGGAAGAAGGCGATGCTCACCTATAGGCGCAACCGCCATCTTCCCCATTTACCAAACGGGGTAAAAGGAACAGGTAAATAGCATTTAGCTCTTTAATTATACAAGCCATTTTTAATTTTTCAATTTATATTCAATACTAACTGAACATAAATTAAAAGAGTAAGATTTTTAAAACTGCCTTAATGCCCGTTGGGGGTTTAGAGGCCAATATTTTAATTATGATACATTTTGATTTGCCAAAAGAACAGTCTTCTATACTCAAAGTAATTGGGGTAGGGGGTGGTGGCAGCAATGCCGTTAACCA
>JANPNY010000261.1:0-2349 GCA_031427745.1 Chitinophagaceae bacterium
TCAGGGTTTCCTATAGGCTTGTGCTTATTCAGGCTATATTAATGTCAGCTTTTCAGTCTTTAAAATCCCGAAGGGATGATATTACTATATAAAAATTAATTAAAAATTGCCGAAACCCTGAAGGGGTGACATTATTTTACCGTATATTTTTCAATGTACTACAAAAGACTAAAATCTTCCGAGCTTTCATAGTGGAGGACACCAACCCGCGACAATTTGAAATGCACCTCTAACAACCGTTCGTATTTTGAATTGCGTAGATTTGTAGCTACATTAAACGTACACAATGAATTTTAAGCAAAGTGAATTAACAGAACAGGTAGCTCATACTGCAAGGGATTTTGCGCAGCAATATATAAAGCCGCATTTGATGCAATGGGATGAGGCGCAGGAATTTCCACTACCTGTTTTTAAAGCCATGGGTAAGCTGGGAATGATGGGCGTGTTAGTACCTGAAAAATATGGTGGTGCCGGTCTCAGCTATTTTGAATACAACGTAATTATACAGGAGATTGCGAAGGTTTGTGGCGCTATCGCACTTTCGGTTGCGGCGCACAATTCACTTTGTACAGGTCATATATTAGCGTTCGGTAACGAAGAACAACGCAAAAAATACCTGCCTGATTTAGCAACCTGCGACAAGTTGGGCGCCTGGGGATTAACAGAACCTAATACCGGCAGCGACGCTGGCAACATGAAAACAACGGCTGTAAAAGATGGCGACCATTGGGTTATCAACGGTACTAAAAACTGGATTACGCATGGCAAAAGTGGTGATATTGCTGTGGTTATTTGCCGTACCGGTGAATCGAGAACGAAGGATAATTCCACTTCGTTTATCGTAGAACGTGGCACACCGGGATTTAGTGCCGGTAAAAAAGAAAACAAATTGGGCATGCGTGCCAGTGAAACTACAGAAATGATTTTTGATAATTGCCGTGTGCCGGACACAAACAGAATGGGAGGAGTGGGCGACGGTTTTAAACAAGCTATGAAGGTATTAGACGGCGGAAGAATTTCTATAGCCGCATTAAGTGTTGGTATTGCCAAAGGTGCCTACGAAGCATCGGTACAATATGCCAAAGAGCGCCACCAGTTTGATCAACCCATTGGAAACTTCCAGGGCATTAGTTTTAAAATAGCCGATATGGCAACGGAAATTGCAGCGGCAGAACTACTCATAAACCAGGCCTGCGATTTAAAAACAAAAGGGTTACCCATGACCAAAGAAGCGGCGATGGCAAAATATTATGCCAGTGAAATAGCCGTGAAAGTAAGTACAGATGCAGTTCAGATTTTTGGTGGTTATGGCTATACCAAAGATTTTCCGGTTGAAAAATTTTACAGGGACAGTAAGCTTTGCACTATTGGGGAAGGTACCAGTGAAATACAAAAATTAGTTATCAGCAGAGAAGTACTCAGGTAATGGAAAATGATTAATAGATGATTATTATCCATTTATTAATCAACTTTTCTATAAATATTCCGAAGCTCAAAAAACTGAGCTTACAACTTTAACAGGAAACTATTACAACAGCCAAAAAGTGTAGTGATCATTTATTTTTTGTGTAGCTTTTTTGTACATGTATAGTTCTCAACATTTAATAAAAGATGTTTATTCATCTTATTTATCTTTTCATTTACCGGCCCTAAAATAATCCGCCGGATTAGAACGAAAAAACCAGCTTTCATTTCAATAAAAGCAGCTAAACAATTTCAGAAAATATATCTTCGCAAAAAAATAAAAAAGATGCTCCCTAAATACAAAAGAATCCTACTAAAACTTTCGGGTGAATCCCTAATGGGTGATAAAAATTTTGGATTAGACAGTGATGTTATTTCAAGGTATGCACAAGACATTAAAAGCATTGTAGAATTAGGTGTGCAGGTGGCCATTGTTATTGGTGGAGGTAATATTTACAGGGGGATGAACGAGGCTGAAACCGGTATTGAAAGAGCGCAAGGGGATTATATGGGCATGCTGGCTACCGTAATTAATGGTATGGCTTTGCAAAGCGGGCTGGAAAAAGCAGGTGTATATACCCGTTTACAAAGTGCCATTAAAATGGAGCAGGTGGCAGAACCTTACATCCGCAGACGTGCCATGCGTCATTTGGAAAAAGGCAGAGTGGTAATTTTTGGAGCAGGTACCGGCAACCCTTATTTTACAACAGATACTGCAGGCTCATTAAGGGCAATTGAAATAAAAGCAGAAGTAATTTTAAAAGGCACCCGGGTAGATGGTATTTACACAGCTGATCCTGAGAAGGACCCTACTGCCACTAAGTTTGGCCATATATCTTTTAATGATTGCATCAGCAAAAATCTGAAAGTAATGGACATGACTGC
>JANPNY010000262.1:0-6156 GCA_031427745.1 Chitinophagaceae bacterium
ATACACACAACGGTCCCACAGATCTTGAGACAATGACTAGTATATTACAATTGAGATTTCAATGTGATGCAGATCTAGCAGGCAACCCAGACACCAAACATTCGCAGACATCGTATCTCGGATACTTGGGTAACTCTTTGATTTGTTGGTGTTCGACTGATCAGGGGCGTTTGAATTAAGGCAGGACGGAAAGGTGGCCGGTTGTGTGGCCGTTAAAATAAGATACCCGGATTTTGAAACTACCTCCCGCCAAACCAGTATTTCCTTTACCTGTGCAGATGATGAGCTAATACCGGTAGTAAAAGATCTTTTCAATAAATTATATAAAAAAGGAAAGCCCATTCGGCTGCTGGGCGTGCGTTTGAGCGAATTAACACAGGGTGCTGTACAAGCCAATCTATTTTCGGATACTGAGCGAAAAAGTGATTTATACAAAGCCATCGATGAAGTGAAAAACCGGTTTGGTAAAATGAAAATAAAACGAGCCTCGTCTAATTAATGTTCCCCATTATCCCAACACTTATCTTACCAAAACTGCATATCCTTTTCTGGTTATCAATTCACCTGTAAAGGTTTCTCCCTGTGCCATCCATACATAGGTGGCCGGGTCTTGTGGGTTGCCTTTAAAAGTGCCATCCCATCCTTTGCCATTTTGGGTAGTAGAAAATAATAATTGTCCCAACCTGTTGTACACCTTAAAATATTTGATGGACCTCATGCCCAATGCAATTGGCCTCAGGATGTCGTTGGTACCATCTGCATTAGGTGAAAACGCTGTGGGTACATAAAAACTGGGCGGGAGTTTAAAAACTTTTATTTTTACGCTATCTTCTCCAACGCAATTTTCCGGAATTGCCGTTACCACTACTTTGTAAATAATATTGTCTTCGGGTGTTGCTACGGGGCTTGCAATAGTAGTATTGCTTAACCAATTGGATGGCGACCATTGATATCCATCTCCGCCACTACCATTTAACTGTACCGACTGACCAATTACAATACTGGTATCTCTAACACCTGTACTTGCAATTACTTTCTGCCGCACACTTACCAACACCTGGTCTGTAACTGCTTTGGGGCAACCAAGGTTGTCGCTTACAGATACGGTGTAAATGGTTGTGTTGGTTGCATTCATTACCATTGGGTTGGCAATGTTGGGGTTTGATAAAAATGTGGTTGGCTGCCAGGAGTAAATGCTTCCGCCGGTTGCAATAAGTTGGGTATTTGCTTTGTAGCAAATTCTACTATCGGTGCCTGCATTTGCCACAGGATAGGGCACTGTTTTTATAGTTACAGAATCCCTGCTCTGGCATTTTCCAATATTACCAATAACATAATAAGTTATTGGTGAAGTTAGCGGAGTTGCGATCGGCTGCTTAGCTGTATCTGAATTAAGGTAGATGGAAGGAGTCCATTTATAACTCAACGCATCGCTGGTGGTGTTTAATCTAACAGCATCAGTGCTGCAAATGGTGGTATCATTTCCTGCATTAATAGTTACAAATAATTTTACGTCAACAAAAACTTCATCCGTATTTACGCAGCCAAACAAATCAGTTAATGTTACCCGGTAGGTAGTGGGTACATCGGGGCTCACCAACGGTTTTGGATTGGTAAGGCTGCTGATCATATAATCCGGACTCCATGCAAAACTTCCATTGGCATTGGTTTGCAATTGCAGTGTATCGATTGAACAAATTAAGGTATCGTTGGTAAGATTTACCGGCGGCAATGCCCTTACCAAAACAGTTATACTATCTGCTTTGGTTGCAGCACATCCTGCTACACCAACCAGCACTTTATATTGAGTGGTTACAATAGGTGTGGCAACCGGGTTAGCAATATTCGGGTTACTCAACCCGGTAGTGGGAATCCATTGGTAGCTGGTACCACCACTTGCAGAAAGTTGCGCTACCCCTTGCCCAAGGCAGATGTACGTATCAGCCCCTGCCTGCGGCACTGCCAGTGGCTTAACGATAATATTTTGTGAAGCTGAAGCGCTGCACCTGCCCCATTTTACCAGCAGGCTGTAGTTGGTATTAACAGCCGGAAAAGCCCTGGTAATTTTTGCAGTATCATTTGTTATTGATGCCCCCGGGCTCCATTGCCAGGTAACATTATTGTATTTACTGCCAGCTGTAAGCCTAATGGTATCATCTTCACAAATATTGGTAGCCGAAGCAGTAATTACGGCGTTAAGATCATTGGCTGGAGTAACAGTAACAGAATCTTTTGCAATACAGCCGTTTTGATTAAACGTTACATAATATTTGGTTGGCACCGTAGGGAAAACCGTCGGCGTAGCAGTGTTGGCATTGATGATATTCGTTGCAGGTAACCATGAATAATTACCGGCACCAGTGCTGCCTGCTCTCAGTATAACACTGTCCAGCGCACAATAGGAAGTGTCTTTTGGGAAGAGCGTTAAAGGCGGCTTATCAACGATAACAATATCTTTGAAAATGGTATCTACACAGCCAAAAGTGTTACCAACAATCAGCTTTACCTGATAGGTGGCCGAAGCGGTATAGGTGTAAGATGGGTTTTTTACTATTGCAGTATCATTGGTTAAAACAGGAACACCAAAATCCCACCGCCACCCGGTTGGTACGCCATAGTTGGTGGTGGTTAAATCCTGGAAGCTGACAGGGATACCTTTGCACTGAGGAGGTATCGTTCTGAAATCAGGGAAAAAACCCGGGTATACTTTTACCGTTAACAAGGCGGAATCTGCACAAAACCCACCGGATGTTACTACTAATTTTACCTTGTACACACCGGTATCTGTATAGGTATGACGAGGTGTTGATAGGGTGGAAATACTATCAATCCCAGAACCGGGGTCACCGAAATTCCATATATAGGTAGTGCCCGAAGGAAGTGTTTCCGAATTGGAAAAACTAACCGAAAAACCGTCACAGGTTACAGGTTTAGGGTCGAGCCTTGCTTTAATTGGAATGCAGTCTCGTACCCGTATGTGCAATTCTTTTCGGGACTCAGCAAGAATTACCCCTTTTCTGTATTCTGTTACACAAACCGTTATTACGTATTCGCCGGAGAAAGCTATAAGAGGTGCCACACCGCTTAATAAACCTGTTTTTGAATTGATAATTACGTTACTGCCCATTGGCTGAATGCCCGAATAGGGCGATTCATAATTTACCGTATTATAGGGTGGAGAAGCAGCGGGAAATGGCGATGGCTCGCCTACTGATCCACCTTCAAACGCAGCACATAAGGAATAAGTTAATGAATCCCCATCTATATCGAGCGCTTGAAGCGGGTAAGTAAAATAACTGCCGCCACAAACTACAGCTGTATCGTTGATTGCAAAGGCCGGACTGTTATTTTGATTGGCATTTGGTACAGGTGAAGAAGTTCCCGGAATTTTGATCGTATAAGTATTTCCTACCTGCCCCGAAGTCTGCACGTTGTCCATATTTGCAATTCTGCAACAACGCTGATAACTGATGGTGTAGCCATCTGCTGTTACGGGCAGTTCATAATTATCCAGTTGATAAATAACAATGGTATAATAGCAACCCGACTGATCCCCGGTAATACATTGATCATCGGCTAATTTTCCAAGATTGTATTTTGAAGTAATACTTACAAACGGGTCAGCTATCCGAACGGTTCCATTTCCATTGAAAATAGTAAAATTAATAGGGTCTGTTAATTGACCTGAACTAGGGTCACAGGCCATGTAAACCGTTAAGGTTATCCTGTACCTTAAGTAGCTTGGGTTTGTAACGCCAGGGCCCAAATAGGTATAATTGAAGAAGCCGCCTTTTATATGGGCAGCAAATGTAGTTATCAACGAGACGGAAAATAATATCGTAAATAAAAATTTCTTCATTGCTATAAAGATAAAGACAAACCGCCCTAATGTTAGCTGAGGCTACTTTCGGTAAAGAGTTATTTGCTTTGAATCCAGGTTTTATTTAAGTGTTGGCAAAGATTCTGCCAGTTGTTAAACTTGCGCTAAAAAATTTTTCAGCACCGAATTTACTTTTGGGGTTTCCTCGTACATGCCCATGTGAGCTGCATTTTCCAGGATGTGGACATACGATATTGCAGGGAGATAACATTGCTCAAGGCTGCTTTGTAAGGGTACCGCCTTATCGTGTTCGCCGATAATAAATAATACCGGTTTTGTAAAGTTTTTTAAAACATGCACCCTGTCTGACCGGGTAATCATTGCTTCGTAATATTGTACAAGAGCAGCTTGCGTAAAGGTGGAGGCTTTATTAATTAAAGACAAAATAACCGACTTGTTTTCGGCATCAAATGCCTCGTTAAACAAACCGGGAATACTTGTTTTTAAAAAAGCCACGGCCCCTTTTTCCTGTATAAATTCAATGGCTTTTTTACGGGTTACTTTTTTTTCATCAGCATCTGCAAATGCCGATGAATGAAATAGCCCGAAGCTGTTAAGGTACTGCGGGTATTTTTCTGCAAATGCCAATGCAACATAGCCGCCCATACTATGACCAATCAAAGAAAACGACTCAAAACTTCCCCCCGATGCGGTAGCCTGGGAGCGCTCTAAATCTATAAGTTTTTTTATAATTTCAGCATAGGTTTCAATGGTTGCGTTAGGTACCAACGCAGATTTACCGCTGCCGGGAATATCGGGAATAATGAGGCTGAAATTATTTTGTAATGCAGTTATCTGCCGCTCCCATACGGTTCCATCCTCACCAAAACCATGCAGAAGTAGTACTGGTTTGCCTTGCCCAATTGTTTTGTAGTAAATGTTGGATCCGTTGTATTGAAAAGATTCTTCTTTCATTCTTTAAGAGTTGTACTACTTTTTAACAGCATGAAATATTAAAAAAAATATTTTCCCACACTTCTGTAAATTAATAATATAACAATTGGTAAAAAGGCGCTGTTCATTTGTTGCGGTAAAAAAAACCAGGTTAGTACTACAAGGGCTAAAAAAATGGCAGTTGCCAAAAAGCATTTTTTTATAAAAGATTTTTTGCTGCTTGTAAAAAAAGCCAGCAGCGTGTTGGTAGGTAAGGCCCACAAAAGGTTGTAATTATTTTTACACATCGCATGATCAGTTGAAGTCCACATAAATACGAGCAGGATACCAACTGCGCCGGATAAAAAGAACAACAAACCATCAAAGCCCTGCATAAAGATGATGGCCCATTTATTTTTTGATAAACTCAATCCAACCATAAAAATGAGCAACAAAGAAAATACAACTGCCGGTGTAAAAATGGATCCCTTGTTTTTATCAGTTTCAATTGCATATAGATTAGTGCTTGATAAAAGCAGGGAGTTTTGTTTATTGCCGCTGTCTAAAGACATCATTAAAACATCAGGCAAAAATTGAGATTGCTTTGCTGTCATCACAGCATCTGTTGGTTCGCCTAATAAAAGATCTATCCCCAGCTTGCTCCAGTATTTTTCATTTTTATCGAGGTAGCTGTGAATGGCTTGTCTAAACCTGGTACCGGCCGGCACCACAGCTACCCACTGTGGAGGGGGATTTTTAAATTGAACGATTAAATCCCTTGGACGTGTAGTGCAATTGTCAAAAAAGAAATCGTATTTGTAGAACTTATTTGCTTCTTTAATATTATTGAAAAGCGCTTGTTGAAACTCGATTTTTTCGGCGGCTGACAGGTTTAATACCTGCTCGGTAATGCCCCGGTTGGCTGCTTTATAATCATCTTTAAACACCGCAAAATCTTCTGCTGATAAATAATACATCAGTTTGCCTTTGATGAATTTTAAATAAAATCCGTCATCATCAAAATTAAAAGTACCGTAGTTAAATACATAGTCGGTAACGCTGCTGCTGTCAACCACCCGTATGGCGGTGTGACCGAAGGTAGAATACAATTCGTTGCCCGGCGTGCAGGTTAGCAGCGAAATGCGGAGGTGAGAAGAATCCTGGGCAAAGGCTACAATTTGCAAATTTGCAACTATAAAAATGAACAAAAAGCGCAGTAAGTTTTTTTTCATTGCTGGTTTGTGGGGTTTTTCACGCAAGATGCTAAGGGGCAAAGATGCAACGTTTTTATTTGCTTCGCAATGGTATGCCGTACAAGTGTGCGACGCAACGATGCTTAATAGTAGTACCAAAGCCCGGTCAAAAAAATATAAAGCACCAACTCCATTCAGCCTCTTTGTTAC
>JANPNY010000263.1:0-6398 GCA_031427745.1 Chitinophagaceae bacterium
TATAGGGAGCGTTAAAGCCACTCCCATCCCATCTTTTGGCCTTACCAACCGGGTTGTCGAGATCGGTTAAAGCTATCCGGGCCACACTAATGCATTGACCTTGCCACTCTACATCCCCACTATATTTTTTTTCGTTGTAAACACCCGGATATCCATATTCACCATAAAACAAATACAAATAGTCTCCACTTGCAACGGCCGAAGGGTCGCCAACTCCGCCTGCGAAAGTATTGGATGTATTATGAGGTTTCAGGATCATCCTTGGATCAAGATCTTCTATGAAAATGCCTTTATTCTCCCAGCTTTTTCCGCCATCAATTGATTTCATGATGCCTATTCTGCACACAGCAGCAGGGCTTTGAGGGCCTGTAAGACCCTGCGGCCAGTTTTTGTTATTATAGCCTTTACCCGTTTTTTCGTCGAAAGGAAAAGTTTCGGGGTAGTTTTCGTTGTGGTAAATGCCATACAAGGTTTTGCCAGATGAGTCTTTTATATCCTGATACACCGTTTCAAACCATACTGCACCGTGTAGCCCATCCTCGTTTGGCGCAACGTTTTTGGGCATAACAGGATCAAAAAAATCCTTTGCCGAATTTTTAAATACTTCATGGGCATTTTTACCGTCAGCATATTTCAGGTTTAAAGAATATCCCCAAACAGGATCCTCTCCGTATTTCCCGGGGAAAATCCTGAAAGTATCACCTACCCAAACCTCGGCCATATTACAGTCAACAAACGAATTGAATTTTATTTTCTCCGCTGCAGACAGTGTAAATTTTGGGTTAAATGCCGTTTGTTTCGATTGGCAGGCAAGAAGAAATGTTCCTGAAAGAAACAGGATTACTAAATAATTTTTCATTTACAGCATAATTATATGAATGGTTTCGTTGATTGTAGTTCAAGATAAAAACAAGTTCTGTTATCGGAACAATATTTTTTATTTCAGGATGAATTATAAAAGTATTCGGGAACTGCGAATTTTATAAAAAAAACTGGACAAAAAATTAATTTATTGGTTAATTTAAAATGGGTAAAATATTCAGTAACTTTTATTTTCTATTACAGTCTATTTTGTGAAACTGATATTTCGGGAATATGAAAATCAGTTTTTTTCTTTACATTAATATTCTAAAAAAACGAAACTTATTTAAAATATTAATAAGCTTCGTTAACTTTAGTCATTATTTAATAACTTATTGATAGTGTTGGCATTATTTTACCTTAATTTTCTGCCTCTGTCCAATATCTTAAAATAATAATTTGTATGAAATCAAAAGTACTGATTGTATTTGCCTTACTCCTCATCTGTGTTGTAGTCTGGATTTCCTGCATGCATGCAAATGGTACCAGCACCAACGCCATGCCGGATAAAGTGAGTTATAACTTTCACATCAGGCCAATATTATCTGATAAATGTTTTAAGTGCCATGGTCCCGATATTAACAAACGAGAGGCAGGTTTAAGGTTAGATATTGCAGAAGCTGCTTTCGCCCCACTAAAAGAAACTAAGGGTGCATTTGCGTTGGTACCCTTTAAGCCCGAGGCATCCGAACTCTTCAAACGTATCACGTCAACAGATACAACCTACCAGATGCCTACGCCCGAATCGCACCTAGGTACCTTATCTTCTCATGAAATAGCACTCTTTAAAAAATGGATTGAACAAGGTGCAAAATATGAAAAACACTGGGCATTTGTACCTCCGGTAAAAATTGCACTACCATCAATCAATGATAAAGAGAAGGCATTGAATGAGATCGATTATTTTGTAATGGCAAAGCAGCAGCAGGTTGGCCTTACACCCAATGAGCCATCTGATAAAGAGCGTTTATTAAAAAGACTATCACTCGATTTAACTGGTTTGCCACCATCCGAAAAATTGATGGAAGCCTATAGCAACAATCAAAGTTCAAATGCTTATGAAACTACTGTGGATGCTTTATTAAATTCAACTGCATACGGTGAAAAAATGGCTGTTCATTGGTTGGATATTGCCCGCTATTCTGATAGTTATGGATACCAGGACGATAACGTAAGAACCCAGTGGGCATGGCGTGATTGGGTAATTTATGCCTTTAATAAAAACATGCCCTACAACACTTTTTTAACCTGGCAAATTGCAGGTGATATGTTGCCCAATGCAACCAAGGAGCAGGTATTAGCCACCGCATTTTTCCGCAATCATAAATACACAGAAGAGGGTGGCGTAATACCAGAGGAATACCGCATTGGATATATTTTGGATAAAACTAAAACCTACACAAAAGGAATATTGGCCATGACGGCAGAATGCGCTCAATGCCACGATCATAAATACGATCCTATTTCTCAAAAAGAATATTACGAGCTGTTTGCCTTTTTTAACAATACCAAAGAGATAGGCTATGAAGGGGACGTTTCTGTCTCAAAGCCTGCAAAAAATCCTGTACTATTTATCAATAATGAAGAGGTAAAAAATACCCTCACCTTCATCAATAAAAAAGATACGGGCAGTATGATGGTTTCTGTAATGGGAGAAAGAGATACGCTTCGTAAAACTTATATTCTAAACAGGGGAGTGTATGATCAACCGGGCGCTGAAGTTTCGGCTTCCGGATTAAAAGCTGTATTACCTTTTGATACAGTTAAAACTCCACGCAACAGGCTTGGGTTAGCACAGTGGACGGTTGATAAAAGTAATCCGCTTACGGCCCGTGTTTTTGTAAACCACATCTGGCAGGAGATTTTTGGCAGAGGCCTTGTAAAAACTGCAGGCGATTTTGGCATGCAGGGAGAGTTGCCTACCCACCCTGAATTATTGGATTGGCTGGCTGTTGATTTTATGGAACATGGATGGGATGTAAAAAGATTGGTTAAAAAAATAGTTCTTTCCGCTACATACCGGCAGTCATCAAAAGTTAATGAAGACAATTACAAAAAAGATCCCGAGAATATTTACCTCACCCGTGCCCCAAGGCAAAAAGTAAAAGCAGAATTTGTGAGGGATATTATTTTAGCAAGCAGTGGCTTGTTGGTAAATACTATTGGTGGCCCAAGTGTAAAACCATATCAGCCAAAAGGCCTGTGGGAAATGGCAAGTTCGGGCAGGGGAGAGTTGGCAACCTACAAGCAGGATAAGGGCGAAGCATTGTACCGCAGGGGCATGTACACTTTTATAAAACTAACGGTACCGCCGCCCGGTATGATATTATTTGATGCAAGCAACAGAGATCAGTGCGAAGTAAAACGTAGTCAAACCAATACGCCGCTACAGGCATTGATGATGATGAATGATCCAACAGTACTCGAAGCATCCCGGGTACTTGCGCAGCGATTAATGCAGGAAAATAGCACGCCCGAAGAAAAGATTCAAAAGGCATTTCATCGTATTATTTGCAGGGTAGCAGGTGCCAGGGAAAAAGCGATTTTAAAATCCTATTACGATGAGCAATTGCAACAGTTTAAGGCAAAACAATTAGATGCTGCTTCAACCTTACAAGCTGGTGAATTTCCCTCTGTAAACAACCTGGAGGTAAATGCAACCGCCACATTAATGAAAGTGATCAACATGATTTATAACATGGAAGAGGCCATAATAAAAACCTGATAATGAATAAAGAAATTCTTGAACACAGTCTAAAGTTAAACCGCAGGCGATTTCTATCGCAGGTAAGTTTGGGTATTGGTAGTGTAGCCCTTGGCTCCCTGCTGATACCCGATTTATTTGGCAATAAAAGTGATGAAGAAGTGCTGATGGCAGGCTTACCACATTTTGCACCAAAAGCAAAAAGAATCATTTATCTTTTTCAGAATGGCGCTCCGTCACAGTTGGATTTGTTTGATTACAAACCAAAGCTGATAGAAATGTTTGGGCAGGATCTTCCGGAGTCTATCCGTAACGGACAACGGCTTACCGGTATGACAGCCGATCAGAAAAAATTTCCTTTGGCTGGCTCTAAATTCAGGTTTGATCAATATGGACAGCACAAGGCATGGATCAGTGAATTGCTTCCTCATACAGCCAAAGTAGCAGATGATTTGTGCATCATCAAAAGCATGCATACAGAAGCCATCAATCACGATCCGGCACTTACGTTTTTACAAACAGGTGCACAGGTGGGCAACCGCCCCAGTATGGGCTCCTGGATGAGCTATGGCCTCGGTAGTGAGAATAAAAATTTGCCAGCTTTTTGTGTGTTGCTATCCAAGGGCAAGGGTAACGGGCAAGGTGTTTATTCAAAACTCTGGACCAATGGTTTTTTGGATTCTATTCACCAGGGCGTGCAGTTTAGCAGTGGCGATAACCCGGTTTTATATCTTAACAATCCGGAGAGTATTAATAAAGCCGACCGCAGGAAAATGCTTGATAAATTGGGCGAATTAAATGCAGAAACATTTGCAGAATCCGGCGACCCTGAAATCAACGCCAAAGTGCAGCAATATGAAATGGCATACCGCATGCAAACTGCCGTGCCGGAAATTACCGACTTAAGTAAAGAGCCGGAAGATATAATAAAATTGTATGGTCCTGAATGTCTGATACCAGGCACTTATGCGGCTAACTGTTTGCTTGCCCGTAAACTTTCGGAGAACGGTGTTCGATTTGTACAACTGTATCACCAGGGATGGGATGGACATGGCAATTTACCAGGTGAAATTAAAGGTCAGTGTTTGGATACCGACCAGGCTTCTGCAGCATTAATAACCGATTTAAAACAAAGAGGAATGCTGGATGAAACCCTGATCATTTGGGGAGGAGAATTTGGACGAACAAATTATTGCCAGGGTCCGCTGAGTAAAGAGACTTATGGCAGGGATCATCATCCAAGATGCTTTACCATCTGGATGGCAGGCGGTGGGGTAAAGCCCGGCGTATGGGGCGAAACGGATGAATTTGGGTACAATATCACCGAAAATCCGGTGCATGTAAATGACTTTCATGCTACTGTTTTGCATTTAATGGGGCTCGATCATGAAAAGCTTACCTACAAACACCTTGGCCGACGATACCGCCTAACAGATGTGGCAGGCAGTGTGGTGAATGGGATTATTAGTTAAAGAAGAACCGCTGCGTTCTAACGGAGTATTAAAACCGCAAGTGAAACGGGGTGCATTAAAAACCATCCAATAATAAAAAACCAAACGCATGCACCGCAGAAACTTTATTAAAACCAATTCCATTGGCATTGCTGGTTTAATACAAAGCCCCGACATACTTTTTGCAGAAAATCCATTACTCGGCCATGGCAAAAAGCGCTACCGCCTCAATACCCAATGGAGCCAGGCTGATGTTGCCCGAAACCCGGTAAATGATTGCCACGAGATGGTACAGGATAGCAAGGGTAGAATTATTTTACTCACCAACGAAACAAAAAATAATGTACTCATTTACGACAAAGCCGGAAAATTATTAACCACCTGGGGAACAGAATATCCCGGGGCCCATGGCCTTACCCTTTTTAATGAAAATGGAACTGAAGTACTTTTTATTTGTGATAATAATCGTCACCAGGTAATAAAAACCACTCTTGATGGAAGGGTTTTGTTGGTATTGGATTATCCAAAAGAAACCAGTGAATACAGTAAGGCCGATGAGTACATTCCAACCGAAACGGCCATTGCACCTAACGGAGATATTTATGTAGCAGATGGATATGGAAAAGATTTTATTATTCAGTACGATGCGGCTGGCCGTTACCTGAATCATTTTGGTGGTAGAGGCAGCGAGGCAAAGCATTTATTAAATGCACATGGTATTTGCATAGATCAGCGAAACCCATTGCAGCCATGCCTTATCGTTACATCACGCCAGCAGAATGCATTTAAGCGATATACATTCAATGGGGTTTATATCAACACCATTCCACTGCCTGGTGCCTGGGTTTGCAGACCTGTTATTAAAGGAGACTATTTATATGCCGCCGTTTTACAAACCAACACACAGCAAGGAAAGCAATCTGGTTTTGTAACCATTCTCGATAAAAATTTTAAAGTTGTTTCTAATCTTGGAGGCTCCCAACCAAAGTATGTAAATCATCAATTGGAAGAGATGTACCAGACCATCAAATACTTTCAATATCCACACGATGTATGTGTGGATGATGAAGAAAATTTGTACATCGCACAATGGAATTCGGGAAAAGTATATCCTTATAAATTATCACCAGTTAGTTAATGAGCAAATCAATATTTTATTTGTTGTTTTTTGCATTTGTTGGTGTTATCACCAACAATCTAAACAAACGCTTTACATCCTTACTATTTCTTATTGGTGCAGTGCTTATCTCCCTTACTGTGAAAGCACAAACACCTGTGCAATTGGCACCGCCTTTATTAAAATACGAGTCGGTTTTTTTTAAAAATACAGCTACAGCAACATTAAAATTTGCACAGCAAGGCACCCGAATTTATTATACCCT
>JANPNY010000264.1:0-10977 GCA_031427745.1 Chitinophagaceae bacterium
CCCGGATGTGGTGATACCTGATAGGTATGAGTTGGCCAAAACAAGGGAAAAAGACAACCCCACCGCATTGAGCTGGGATGAAATTGGTAAAGCTGATTATAAACCATGGGTATCTACCTACAGTACAGATGCGGTAGTTGCTGCAGCTAATCTGCAAATCCAAAGCAGCCCAACCTTTGCAGGAATAAAAAAGCAAATTGAATGGATATACAAGCAAAATGATAAAGATTATCCACTTAACCTTGCTAAATACCAAACAGAACAAAAGCTGTTAAAATCAGCCTACAAAAATTTGGATAGTTTATATGCAGGCAAAGGTGGAATCGTTACGAATCTTGAAGCTGATTCAGCTAGGTTTATGACGGATGTAACTAAAATGACACCGGATAAAGACAAAGTTGAAAAAAACAAACAGTTTGTGAAAAGGGTTAAGTCTGATATTTATGTTGACGAAACGGTTAAGATAATCAACAACATGATTACACAAAGTAACCTTGCATTGAACAACAATGCAGGCGATGCAAAAAAGAATTAATCTCATCAATAACATAATATACAGTTAACAGAACAGCCGCTTCCAGTGAAGCGGCTGTTCTGTTTTAACGTAGTTGATTTGCATCCTTACAACAAATATCTTTCGGCTAATATTTTCTTATGATGATTAACATGCCCCAGCAAAATAAAGCCAATGCTCAATACGGTTGCCTCGTTATTGTTGGCAGTGCCGCTGGCAGCTAAAGCTTTTTCGCTAAAGCTTTTAAAGAGCACTTCTGTAGCTTTTCGTACAGCTAAAAATTCCTGTACAAGGCTTTCCCAGTTTCTGCTGTTTGCATTGGAGTTGGCTGCATAATCGTTTTCATCAAATCCCGGCAAATTTGTTTTTTCTCCTCTTGCAAAACACAATGCCCTGTAACAAAAAATTCTTTCTGTATCACTCATGTGCAAAAGCAATTCTTTAATCGTCCACTTGCCTTCTGCATAAGCAAACAAAGATTTTTCTTCAGTAATGGATTGTAAAAATGATGCCAGGCCGCTGCTCTGATTTTGTAAAGCTGTAAAAAAATCAGTTTCTGTTACCTGGTCTATGTATTTCTGAAAATAGCCGGCGTAATTGGTGGGTGAAGGTTTTGACATGGCGGTTTAATTTTAATTGATAATTGATAATTGATAATTGGATAGTTGATAATTGATAATTGATTAATTGGATAATTGATAATTGATAATTGATTAATTGGATAATTGATAATTGATCTGGTATTTGTAATACTTTTTTCTCTGGCGACTAAAGATAAAAAATAATGGCATCAATTATCTAGTTCATAATCTTTACTTGTTGGAAAGGTGCGTTCTATTTTCTATTTTGCTTTTGATTTTTCGGGATAGGACAATTAAAAAAAAGTTCAAAAAAAAGAGACTGACTCTTATTTTTTAGGCAGTCTCGTTGTTGAAAGTGGTTAATAATTTAACCTTTATTATTATTTTTCAATTTTGGTTTTGGTAGCATTTCCAGCTTGGTGGTTTTGCGTTCTCCCTTTAATGTGCTGGCTAGTTTTACTGCAGCATAAGCATTCAGCAATCCGCCTGTTTTGCTAAGTTGACTTAGTTTTACTTTATTGTTTGTGCCGGGTATATTTACTTCCTCATCTAATACGGTACTGGATTTTTCGATAGCATATTTAAGTTGTTGTGCCGTTAATGAAGGAAAGTATTCCAGCAGCAAAGCGGCTGTGCCGGCAACCACCGGACAAGCCATGCTGGTGCCGGATAATTTACCGTATGTATTTCCTCCAGGAATGGTTGCATATATCTGTACACCAGGGGCAAACACATCTACATCCCTTTTACCGAAATTGCTGAAGCTGGCAGTTACACCACCATTTTTTGGGTCCCCACTTGCACCAACTGTAATCCAGTTGCTGGCTCTTTTTCCATCCAGGTAATTTACTGTAGGGAAGTTATCTGTGCTATCTACATTTTTTGCATCGTTGCCGGCTGCATGCACCAACAGCACACCTTTTTTCTCTGCATATTTTACAGCGTCATCAACCCATTGTTTTTCAGGAGAAAAATCTTTTCCAAAACTCATGCTCACTACCTGTGCACCATTGTCAACTGCATAGCGAATGGCTGTGGCAATATCTTTATCATGCTCATCACCATCAGGTACTGCCCTTATCATCATTATGCGAACATTGTCTGCAATACCATCTCCGCCTTTGTCATTGTTTCTTACACCTGCAATAATGCCGGAGCAGTGTGTGCCATGCATGGGCGTATTGGCCATAATATCATTATTGCCATAAAAACGGTCGTTGATGTTGGTTTCATCATCACCCACAATATCTTTACGGTATTCCGGGGGCGCCTCTGTAGAAGCGGCTGCTTTCCTTAACTGACCTTCAAATTCTTCAATGATCTGTACATTGGAAATATCATTGGTGTCATTGCCTTTGCATATCTGCAGTAAGAAAGATCTGGTTCTTTTTGCATCAGCATTGGTGCTGGTATAAGTTTCGAGGTCGGTGCAATTGTATTCCTGTTTTGTAAGTTCTGTTCTAATAACTGAGTCTCCTTTTAAAAAAGAGGGAAGCATTTTTTTCATAAATGCAACTTCAGCAGGGTTTATACCACCTGTCACTTTTTGTTGAGCCTTTTTATAAACTTCCACTTCAGCTTTTTCTACAGAATTTAGAGAAGATTCATCCGGAACCAATGTACCAAACTTCGCTTTCAGCTTATGATAAATTCTTGCTTCTTCGGGGCTGTCCTGCTTTACATTGCGGCCATCTTTACCACCTAAAAAATTCCAGCCATGCACGTCGTCGATGTAACCATTGTGGTCATCATCAATACCATTACCGGGAATTTCTTTTTTGTTTGTCCAAAGTATCGGCTTTAAATCTTCATGAAGGGTATCAATACCACTATCAATAACGGCCACTACCACCTGCCTGCTCTTCAGTTTTTTTGTTTTGATAAAATCATAAGCTTTATTGAGGCTGATGCCATAATAGCCCGTACTGTCTTTGTCCAGCTGGTGCCAGTTTTTTGGTACTTCTGTTGTTGCGTTTTGTGCAAAGCAAGCGTTGCCCAAGAATAAACCAGCGCTTAGGATAATGGAAATTTTTGTCATTAATTTTTTTTTAGTGTTGCAATTTATTACAAAGGGGTTATATAGAGCCACTGTTATCTTTCCTGCGGCCAGATTTAAGTAAATACTAACAATTATTGCAGCTGTAATGTTTTGAGGAAATAGTTTTCCGGGAATTTTATTGTCGGTATCGAATCCTTTTGAAAAATGCCAAAAATTGTACTTCCACTGCCACTCATTGCTGCATACTTTGCTCCATTGCTGTACAAAACTTGTTTAATTTTTTTTATTTCAGGATGAAGCTCAAATACAGGTAATTCAAAATCGTTGGTCAAATTTATCTTCCATGTTTCTATGGGCTCATTTATTAGTGCGGTTAAATGATCACCAGCGGAATGGGTGCCGGATATTTGAAGTTGCTTAAAAGCCCAGCCGGTATTGATATGTATGCCGGGATTGACCAGCATTATTTTAAAGGCAGACAAATCTAAAACCAACTCCTCCAGTATTTCGCCCCTGCCTGTTGCAAAGCATGGCATATTAATAATGAAAAAGGGACAGTCGCTACCCAGTTGCAGCGAATAATCGATCAATTGACTGGTAGAAAGGTTTAGCTGAAATTGATTATTTAGCAGTTGTAAGGTAAAAGAAGCATCTGCAGATCCGCCACCAAGGCCTGCACCCATCGGGATATTTTTGTGCAGGTGCAGGCGCACAGCAGGTAACATGGGAAAATCTTGTTTTAAAAGATGATAGGCTTTTATGCAAAGATTGTCTGCTTCATTGCCATCAATAGTAATACCGGACTGGCTGTAAATAACCTGCTTGCCGCTTGCTGATGTGGCAGGTATTATTTCCAGCGCATCGGTTAAAGGAATAGGAATAAAGATGGTTGAAAGGTTGTGAAAGCCATCTGCTCTTTTGGAGCCAATACGCAAACCAACATTTATTTTACAATTAGGAAATACAACCAAGGTGCTGCTTATTTAGTTTTTGTATGTTTTGCCATTTTTTAAGCGGCTAATAACAGCGGGCGTTAAGCCGAATTCTTTTGCAATATTAACCTGTACAGCGCCTTTTTGTTGTAATTTATTTCTAATTTTTTTTATGGTAGCTTCATCTAATTTAGGCTTCAGCTTTTTCTCATAAGTTACATGGGCACCTTTTGTACCCCATATTTCGCCGGACTGGATGCGGTAAATCGTCATGGGAGCAACGCCATACATGGCAGCAATTCTTATTTTGCTCGTTTTTTTGGAGGGGTCGTTTAGTAATCTTCTTATTCGTTCTACCTCCACTAATGTTAGTTTGGTACCCTTGGTTCTTTCGGCACTTGCTTTTTCTCTTGCGGCAATAGCAGCTGTATTTCTGGTATTGTGCTCGTACATTTCAGCCTCTGTTACCCATTTTAAATTTTTGGCTACATTATTTCCTTTTTTAAAATCAAGGTGAATTATGTGTTTATGTAGCGGGGAACTTTTTTTAATAAAATGATCGCCGACCACTACATGAAGCGGTACTTTAAGCCGTCTTTTTTCCGCCGTATTAAAGTAGTCTAAAAATACATAGCCCTGTTGTAAAACCCCTTTAATAATTGCAGGGATTTCCTTACTGATAAAGTAAGATCTTATTCTGCCAAGGTTAGAAACCTCGTATTTAGTTTTACTGGGATAACTCACCGGCTTCCAGGTTTCGTTTGCAAAACAGATGGGTTCTTTTTTGCCCGATTTGTTGGCTTGAATTCTTTGGAGGTAAAGAGGTGAGTCGAAATTAGAAATTATATTTTTAACCACACTGAGTGTGCAATTAAAATTATTGGCTAGTTCCTGCTTGGTAAAATTATTTTCTCTAAATAATTTGTAGATTTTGTCTTTGTCTGGTGCAGACAATCTGATTGGCTTTTTGCGGGCCATAGGCTTGATGTTGTAATTATGGATTTTAAAAGAATAATGTAAGTATTCAAATAGGATACTCACTCAGTCATCAACAGGTATGCCAGAAAAATTATTTCTTCTTTTTAAAGGTTAGGATTGGATTGTTTTATAAAATGACACATTAAATAACCAGATCTACTTTTTTCTGTTATTAATTTCGTCCCGTATAGCGATGGCCTTAATATAATCTTCATGTTCCAGCACTTCACCCAGCAGTGTCTCCAATTCCAGCAGCGACAATGCTTTTAAATCTTCTCTACTACCGGTTTCCGTTGTAATAGGTGAGTTTGCCTTTTTCTTCTTCTCATCATTTTCCATTAGTATGCCTGCACTGTCTAAGATATTGTCGTAGGTATAAATGGGGCAGCCAAACCTAACAGCCAGCGCCAGTGCATCTGAGGTACGGGAGTCAATTTCTACGGTGTCATTTTCACTACTGCACACCAGTTTGCTGTAAAAAATTCCTTCCTGCAAATCGTTGATGATTACCTCATGCAGGTCAACATTAAAAGCCAGCATAAAATTCTTCATCAGGTCGTGCGTAAGCGGACGGCTTGGGCTCATTCTTTCCAGGGCCACAGCTATTGCCTGAGCTTCAAAGCCGCCAATAACAATAGGTAACCTGCGTAAACCGTTTACTTCCCCTAATACTACGGCATAGGAATGCGTTTGGGTAATGCTATGAGAGAGTGCTACTATTTCCAGTTCTATTTTCTTCATAAATATTTCACGAAACTAATACTTTTTTTATATGGAAAATACTGTGCGGCATTTAAAATTGTCGCCATCCATTTACTTACCGTGGTAGGTGTGCCAGCAGCCACCGGCATTTTTAACTACACCCGGTTTTTAAGGGGGTTGCTTTTGGTGATTATTTTACCGGGATTTTAATTTTCAAAAAATTCTGTGAAGTAAGTACAAGAGGCAGTTTAATAAATTAGCCAATAAAAGTTCAAAAATGGTATGCCGTACAAGAGGGCGATGCAAGAATGTTGCCCATAGAAATTTTGCCGGGTACAAAACTTTTTTATTGGGTTTTCAACTTTTTAACGGCCTCTATAATCTTTGGCATTACTTCAAAAGCATCGCCTACAATTCCATAATCCGCTGCTTTAAAAAAGGGTGCTTCCGGATCTTTGTTAATTACAACAATGGTTTTGCTTCTGTTAACTCCAGCCAAATGTTGTATGGCACCGGAAATGCCAATGGCAAAATACAAATTGGGCGCTATGGCAATACCGGTTTGTCCCACATGCTCGTGGTGCGGCCGCCAGTTGATATCCGCAACAGGCCTGCTGCAGGCAGTTGCAGCGCCTAATAATTTTGCCAGGTCTGTTACCAGTGCCCAGTTTTCGGGGCCTTTTAATCCTCGTCCGCCGCTAATTACAATATCTGCTTCAGTTAGGGGTACTTCGCCTTCTACTTTATTGGTAGCTGTTACCTGTACTTTGGGTGAATCTACTGTGGTAGTAAATTCAGCAACTGCAGCAACACCCGCACTAGTAGTAATTGAATAAGCATTTGGATTGAGCGAAATGATTTTTACGGCTGTGTTAATGGACACATTTGCAAATGCTTTTCCGCTAAATACATTTTTCTTAACGATAAACCCATTGCTGGTGTCGGGTAAAGCAACAGCACCTGTTACAAGTCCTGCTTTTAAGCGTACGCTCAATCTTGGAGCAATGGCTTTACCGGTTAAGTTGTTGGAAAAAACAATAACGTTAGCGCCGCTGGCCGCCGCAGCTTCAGCAATAACCTTAGTATATACCTGTGCATCTAACTGGTTAAGCGTGGCATTGCTTATGGTATACACTTTTGATAGGCCATAAATCCCTAACGCAGCAAGGTCTTCGGTTACAGTGCCCAATACAATGGCTTCGGCTGTGGTGCCTGTTTGTTGTGCAATAGCAGCGCCATAAGATGCAGCTTCTAAAGATGCTTTTTTTATGTGGCCATCGGCCTGGTCTAAAAATATTAAGATGCTCATTTTAGTTGATAATTAGTTAATTGATAATTGATAATTCTGCACCCCTTTAGGGGATGGGGGTTAAAACACCTTCGCTTCTTCATGCAGTAACCGTACTAATTCTTCCGGGTTATCGGCCGACACTAATTTTACACCTGCTTTTGCCGGTGGCAAATCAAAACTAGCGATAGACGTTAAAGGCTCAACTGCCTGTGGTTCTACCACTTTTAAAGGTTTTGTACGGGCGCCCATAATACCTTTCATGTTTGGAATGCGTTGTTCTGCCATTCCTTTTTGGCAACTAACTACTACCGGTAAATTTACCTGGTTGGTTTCTTCTCCACCATCAATTTCTCTTACAACGGTTACGGTGTTGCCGGCTAAAGTAAGGTGAGAAGCTAAGCTGAGGTAAGGCATGTCCAGTAATTCGGCAACCATGCCACCTATGGAAGATCCATTGTAGTCGATGGTTTCTTTGCCTGTAAAAATAAGATCGTAGGCACCGGTTGTGGCAACCGCAGCTATTTGCGAAGCAATAAAAAAGCTATCATTACTATCTGCGTTAACCCGTATGGCCTCATCACCACCCAATGCCAATGCCTTGCGGATGATGGGATCTGTATCTGCACCTGCAACAGTAACCAGGTGAATAATGGTGGACGGGTCGGCTTCTTTCAACTCGATGGCCCTAACCAATGAGTACCATTCATCGTACGGATTGATAATCCATTGAACGCCCTCGCCGGCAAATTTCGTGTTGTTATCTGCGAAGGCTATTTTTGCGGTGGTATCAGGAGTTTTGCTGATACAAACTAATATTTTCATGCAGGAATAATTTTACAAATCGTTTATAATGGTTGTTTATGCAACTATCGCAAAGATAATTGAAGTAACGATAAATTGCATACTCTGTTAAAAAAATAATTGTTGAATGAACAGGATAGAAAAATTACAGGAATATTTACTGGCATCACCACAGGATAGTTTTCTGCAACATGCGCTGGCGCTGGAATTGATAAAAATTGACCGGGATGCTGATGCTAAAAAGTTGTTCGGGGAAATTTTGCAGCGGGAGCCTGGTTATGTAGGTTCTTATTACCACCTCGGCAAATTATTAGAACGGCTGAATGATACAACGGAGGCGATTGAAGTGTACACACAAGGCATGAGTGAAGCTAAAAAAGCAGGGGATAAACATGCCGCCAACGAATTACAGGGAGCGTTGGAAGAACTGGAGGATTAAAAAACCGGCAGGCCCGAAAGCTGCAAAAAATGATAATCAATGGAGCTGTTACAGCTATTTAAGCAATACATACAAAAAGAAAATCTCATTCAACCAACAGCCAGGCTATTGCTGGCTGTTAGTGGTGGGGTAGATTCTGTAGTGTTGTGCGAACTGTGCAAACAGGCAGGCTATCATTTTGTAATTGCCCATTGTAATTTTCAATTGAGAGGAGAGGAGAGTGAACGGGATGAGCAATTTGTGCGTAGGCTTGGTGAAAAATACGGGGTGGAAGTATTCGTAAAGAAATTTGAAACAGCAAAAATTGCAACAGCAGAAAAAAAGTCAATAGAAACTACGGCGAGAGATCTTCGGTATCATTGGTTTTATGAGTTGACAGGCACTGAACATCCGATGACTGACAAACGACAACCGGCACTCAGCTTTATTGTTACCGGGCATCATGCAGATGATAATATTGAAACAGTAGTGATGAATTTTTTCAGGGGTACGGGTATTGCCGGCATAAGGGGTATGTTACCAAAACTGGGTAAAATTGTTCGTCCGCTTTTATTTGTCCGTAGGGTTCAATTAGAAGCTTTTGCAGCCAATAACCAGTTAGCCTATGTAACCGATGCTACCAATTTTGAAAATGATTATACCCGTAATTTTTTTCGCAATAAAATTATTCCGTTGGTAAAAGAAACTTATCCGGAGGCCGAAAAAAATGTATTAAAAAACATTCATCGTTTTGCAGAAACGGAGCAATTGTACCAGCAGGCCATTGAGCAGCACACTAAAAAGTTGCTGGGGAAAAAGGGAAACGAAATTCATATTCCGGTATTAAAATTATTGAAAGTAAAACCGTTGCATACCGTATTATTTGAAATAATAAAACAGGTGGGTTTTACATCCCACCAGGTGGAGGAAGCCATCGCATTATTACAAAGCGACACCGGCAAATACATTCAATCAGCTTCGCACCGGATCATCAAAAACCGTAACTGGCTTATCATTACACCCAATCGAACAACCGAAGCACACAATATTTTAATTGAAGAAGGAGATACCAATATCAGTTTTGAAAAAGGCATTCTGCAAACAGAGCGGCACCTGATTGCCGACTACCAACCTTCCGGCGCCAGCCATACGGCTCAGCTAAACGCAGGCGAAATAAAATTTCCGTTGCTGCTCCGCAAATGGAAACAAGGCGATTATTTTTATCCGCTGGGGATGGACAAAAAGAAAAAACTCAGCCGGTTTTTTATAGACCAAAAATTATCACTTAGCCAAAAGGAAAACGTGTGGGTGATAGAAATGGATAAAAAAATAATTTGGGTGGTGGGGTTGCGTATTGACAACAGGTTTAGAATTAAAGACAGCACCCAACAAATCATCCGCCTAACACTCAAAGGGCAATAACCGGCCCCCTGCCTGTATCTGCCGTAAGAAATTTTCCAGCACATTTAATTTCGCCAATGCAAGACATAAGATTAGGGTAAATACCACACCAAAAGCCGCTCCCCAAAAGTGGGCAGAATGATTAACATTGCCGCCGCCTTTTCTATCAAGGTAGGCAGAAACACCGAGGTAGATAATGCCAAAAATATAGCCCGGAATATCAATCGGGATAAACATAAAATTGATGGGTAACTGTGGCAACAAAGTAAGCCCTGCAAATACCACCGCCGATACTGCTCCGGAAGCACCCAAACTTCTGTAGTGATAATTATTTACATTTTTTAGATAGGTGGGTAAAGTTGCCACCACCAGTGCCACGAGGTACATCAGCAGGTAATACACTTTGCCCATAGATCCAAACAGGCACTCCAGGGAAAATATTTGTTCAACAGCGCCACCAAACGAATACAGCGCAATCATGTTAAAGGCAAGATGGGCAATATCTGCATGTAAAAAACCATGTGTAATAAAACGGTAATACTGGTTGTTATTGGCAATAGCAGGAGGATAAAAAATAAGGTCGTTCATCAGTTTACTGTTGTTAAAAGCGGGGATCGAAACAGCAAGATTGGCGAGAACAAGAACGAGTGTGATAGAAAATTCCATAAATCTTTTTGGCAAGATAATTTATTGTGCTGACAGTTCTATTGATGATGGTATTTCTCGTTGCGGATAATGGAACATGCCCGATAAACCTGTTCGGTCAGTATCAGCCTAACCAGTTGGTGCGGAAAAACAAGCGGAGACAAACTCCATTTAAAATTGGCTCTCCTCATTACATCTTCACTTACCCCAAATGCCCCACCAATAAGAAGGATAATGTTTTTTGTACTCTCGTTGGCCCTTGTTTCTATAAACGTAGCTAACCCTTCGCTGCTGAGTAATTTGCCTCGTTCATCCAGCAGCACCAGGTAGTCGTCTTTCTGTAGTTTTTGTATAATAGCCTCGCCTTCTTTCTTTTTTAGTTCCGCCTCGCTAAGCTTTGCTGCATTTTTTAACGGAGGTAGAATATGCCATTCCACCGGGTAGTAATTGGTAATACGGGCCGTAAATAATTCAATTCCCTCTTTTACATAAGGCTCATTTGCTTTACCCACCGACCAGAAATGTAGCTTCATAAAAATTGTTGTTCAGCAAAAATGCAGAATAATTGATAATTAAATAATTGATAATTAAATAATTGATAATTGAATAATTGATAATTAAATAATTGATAATTGAATAATTGAATAATTGATAATTGATAATTCACTATTCACCATTCACCATTCACCATTGACCATTCACCTATTCCTTAACC
>JANPNY010000265.1:0-5775 GCA_031427745.1 Chitinophagaceae bacterium
GGGGGTACTTAAAACTGGATGATGGCAGCTCGCTGGCGTTAAGTCATTTTGATGTAAGCGGCGAGGAAGTTAAGAACGGCATCAAGGGATTTATTTTTGGAGAAAGAGGAGTGTGGAGGCCAGGCGATACAATGTTCATTAATTGTATCATCGAAGACAAAGAAGGCAAACTGCCTGCCGACCATCCGGTGGAATTTAGTCTGTATACACCGCAGGGGCAACTCTACAATCATAGTGTGCAAAGTAATGCTGAAGATGGTTTTTATCTTTTTAAAACCAACACAGATGCATCATCACCAACAGGCAATTGGCTCACCAAAATAAAATGCGGTGGTGCTGTTTTTGAAAAGCGCATCAGGGTAGAAACGGTAATGCCCAACCGCCTTAAAATAAATGTAGATTTTGGTAAAGATGCTTTGCTGGGTTTTGGAGGTACTACCTCCGGTAACATCAATGCAAAGTGGTTGTTTGGTGCGGTAGGTAAAAATTTAAAAGCAAAAATTGATGCATCGCTGTATGCAAAAAAAACAAACTTCTCCAAATTTGCCGGTTACTCTTTTGATAACCCCACGGCTAATTACAGCACTCAAAATAAAACCATTTATGATGGCACCTTGGATGCAGAAGGCAATGCAGCACTGAAGCCGGATTTTGAAACAACAGAAGCAGCACCGGGTATGCTTACGGCAAACTTATTGGTAAAAGTATTTGAACCGGGTGGCAGTTTTAGTATCGATAATATGAGTATACCTTTTAGTCCCTACGCCAGCTATGCCGGACTGAAACTTCCGGAAGGAGAGAAGCCCTTTGATTTTTTATTAGCCGGAAAAACGCATATTGCCCAGTTGGCTAATGTAGATGGGAGAGGGAATATTGTAAATGGAAATACAAAAGTGGAAGTACAGTTTTACCGCATTCAATGGCGTTGGTGGTGGGATGACAACGGCGATAATCTTAGCAACTTTACGCAGAATGAATACAATAAATTATTAAAAAAAGAAACGGTAAAACTATCTAACGGCAAGGGGCAATGGCAGTTTGGTACTTCGCCCAATGAGTGGGGCCGCTACCTGATTTTAGTAAAAGATTTAAAGAGCGGCCATACCACAGGATCTACCTTTTACATTGATGAACCTGGCTGGCAAAGCCGGGCTGGCAACGATGGTCAGACAGCCGCAACGATGTTATCTTTTAGCAGTAACAAAGAAAAATACAATGTGGGCGATGAAGTTGTTTTAAATGTGCCCAGCAGTAATGGAGGAAAAATGCTGGTTAGTTTAGAAAACGGCACCAGGGTGATAAAAACGTTTTGGCAACCAACTACACAGGGGCAAACGCAAGTAAAATTCAAGGCCGAGGCAAGCATGGCGCCCAATATTTATGCAACGGTAAGTTTGTTGCAGCCGCATGTACAAACTGTTAATGATCTTCCTATAAGAATGTATGGCAGCGTCCCCATTTTTGTAGAGGATAAAAATACAAGACTCCAACCCGTTTTAAACATCGCCGGTAGTATAAAACCAGAACAAGCCGTGAGTTTTACAGTAAGCGAACAACAAGGAAAAGAGATGACTTACAGCGTGGCCATTGTAGATGAAGGTCTGCTGGATTTAACAAGATTTAAAACACCCGATCCACACAGTGCTTTTTATGCAAGAGAAGCATTGGGTGTAAAAAGTTTTGACCTCTTTGATTATGTGATAGGTGCCTGGAGCAGCGGACTGGAAAGGATTTTAACTATTGGCGGCGATGCAGATGGGGGTGCTGTAAAGCAAAAAACAGCTAACCGTTTTAAAGCGGTTGTAAAATACCTGGGGCCATTTCATTTAAACAAAGGACAAACACAAAAAAAGACATTTACATTACCTGCTTACATTGGTTCTGTAAGGGCAATGCTGGTGGCAGCGCACAAAGGCAGTTATGGCTTTGCAGAAAAAACAGTGGCTGTAAAAAAGCCCCTGATGCTACTGGCAACCATGCCCCGTGTGCTGGGGCCGGGCGAAACTATTAAACTACCGGTTACCATTTTTGCCATGGAGAAAAATATAAAAAATGTCAGTCTCAGCCTGCAAGCCAACAGTTTTTTGGAAGTGGTGGGCAGCGCCACGCAAACAATCAGCTTTGCCCAAACCGGTGAGCAGATGGCTTATTTTGATGTTCGTGTTAAATCGAATATTGGTATTGGTAAAGTAAAAATATTGGCCAGTAGCGGTAACGAAAAAGCCAATTTTGAAGTAGAGCTGGACATTCGCAATCCCAACCCGCCGATAACCAGTGTTACAGCTATTACACTAGCGGCAGGCCAGCAATGGAAAGTGATTGCATCACCTGTTGGCGCTGCTGCAACCAGTACCGCTGTGATAGAAATTTCAAGTGTGCCTGCCATGAATTTACAAAAGCGACTGGGTTATTTAATTGACTATCCGCACGGCTGTATTGAACAAACTACCTCGGCAGTTTTCCCTCAATTGGTGTTGAACCAGCTTACCGACCTTGATGATTATAAAAAGGCGCAGATTGATAGAAATGTGAAAGCCGGCATTGCAAAAATTCAAAATTTTCAACGCCCGGATGGGGGCTTTGGCTATTGGCCGGGTGCCAACGAGAGTGACGAGTGGGCAACCAGTTATGCTGGTCACTTTTTATTGGAGGCGCAAGCCAATGGTTATTTTGTAAGTGATAATTTATTGCAGCAATGGAAAAATTACCAGCGTGGCAAAGCCAATAGCTGGGTAGTAAATAGCAGCAATTTTTATGGTGCAGATTTATCGCAGGCTTATCGATTATACACGTTGGCTTTAGCAAAAGCACCCGAGCAAGGCGCTATGAACCGGTTAAAAGAATTTACCTATTTATCACCAGAAGCCAAGTGGAAACTGGCAGCGGCTTACAAGTTAGCCGGTCAGGATAATACAGCTTTGGGATTAATCAGCGGATTGCCAACAAGCTTTGCAATAAGAGTGAACCCCGGCTTTACCTATGGCTCGGATGTAAGAGATGAAGCCATGGTGCTTGAAACACTTACCCTGCTTGGCAGGCGAAACCAGGCAGCGCTTTTATTGCCTGCCATTGCCGGTAAATTATCGCAGGATAATTGGTATAGCACGCAAACCACCGCTTATGCATTAACTGCCATTGCAAAGTATTGTGGCAAAAATCCATCCGGGTCAAAAATAATGGCTTCAGCAATTATTGGCGGAAAATCTACCGAAATAAATTCTGTCAGCTACTATAGGCAGATGCCGGTAATTGTGCAAAAGGGTAGCAATAATATTATTATCACCAATAAGGGCAGCAATCTATTATACGTAAGGCTTATCACAAAGGGCCAGCCCCTGAGTGGTGATAGTTTAAAAGTAAATAACAATCCGGCAGTATTAAAAATGAATGTTAGTTATATTTCACAAGATGGAAAACCTATTGATGTTGCCAGCCTGAGCCAGGGCACTGATTTTATAGCAAAAGTGGTGCTGACAAATACCGGAAAAAGGGGGAGTTATACTCAAATGGCTTTGAACCAGATTTTCCCCAGCGGCTGGGAAATTTTAAATGCCCGGATGATGGATGGAGAGGGAGCATTTAAATCTTCAAACTCCACGTACCAGGATATCCGGGATGACCGGGTTTATACTTATTTCAATATTGCACAAAATGAAACGCTCACCTTTTATATACAATTAAATGCTTCCTACTTAGGCAGGTATTTTTTGCCCGGCACTTTTGCAGAAGCTATGTACGATATCAGTATTACAGCGGGGGTAAATGGCAGATGGGTGGAGGTAATAAATCCTTAAATAATCTGTTGTAGAAAAACAAAAAAGCCCTTTGTTTTAGTTGTATTAACCAATAACAAAGGGCTTGGTTTTTTTTAATTGTAAAAGTTGTTGATTTTACGTTGATCTTCAGCTATCAGTAAATACTATAGCTCAAATGTCCATTTTAAAAATAATGCAACCTTCATAATTGCTTCCTGAAATGGGTTTGTTTGTGCAATACTTGCAGTACTCGCTTTCATAAGAGGGGATTTAGATTAAAAAAATTGGGTACGTTGGCAATCAAGGTGATTACTAACAAACCTGTAAACGAACAGATTGAATTCTTTATTGTGATAAAGAAAAAATATTTTTTTAATTGTTTTTTATCCTGGCTTTTTAACAGGCAAGGCTAAGTTTTAGCAGCAAAAAAAGCATTAATTGGTTAGATGATATAAATTGCCGGAATTATTTGGTTCCATCTGTTTTTGGATAATTAACAGAAGATATGTTGCGTTAAAGATTGCAGGGAAAATATACCAGTTTAAGCCTTTGCTAAAAACATTTTCTGTACCAGTAAAAATTAATATCATTGTGTATGCCAATTAAGTTTGAATTTCATCTCCCCTGCAAAATACAAAAGGCTCTTTTTTTTCTGCTGTTACTTTCTTCGTCTTTTATTTCTCCGGCATTTGCACAAAATCAACCTGATGTATTTAATCAAAAGCGATTTAATAAAGTTGTTATAACCGAGTCGATAATAACAACTGCGAGCATGATTGGATTACATTATTTATGGTATAAAAAGTTTCCCAAAAGCAGGTTCCATCTGTTTAACGACAATGCAGAATGGCTGCATATGGATAAGATAGGGCATGCCACATCTGCTTACAACATAAGTGCAATACAATATGATATGATGCGGTGGAGTGGAGTAAACAATACAAAGGCGACATGGGTTGGTGGCCTTACTGCACTGGGGTTACAAACCATTATAGAAATATTTGATGGGTTTTCTCAAAAATGGGGTTTTTCAAAAGGTGACATGCTGGCAAATATCCTGGGAAGCTCCCTTTTTATGGGGCAGCAATTTGCCTGGGGCGAACAGCGGATTCGGATGAAATTTTCTTTTCATAAAACAATTTATTCAAAATATAATCCGGCAGAACTGGGAGCCAATAAATGGCAAAGCTGGTTAAAAGATTATAATGGCCAAACCTATTGGCTATCGATCAATCCATCTACATTTATGAAAGGGAATACTGATTTCCCCAAATGGCTAAATATGTCTGTTGGTTACAGTGCCGGTGGAATGATTGGTGCCAGAACCAACACATTAGTGATTAATCACAAACCGATTCCAGAATTTAAGCGTAGCGCCAAATATTTATTTTCTGTGGATGCAGATTTTAAACGAATAGGCAATAATCAAATGAATCCACGGCCTTTACTTTCGCTTGCTAATATTTTAAAAGTTCCTGCACCTACAATTGAATTCAAAAAAGATACGACTGCTAAGTTTTATTGGCTGTATTTTTAAAATTAGCGCTGCCAGCTAAAATGGATACATGCTAAACGGGTGCATTTCAAATTGTCGCCGGTTGGTGTCTCCACAATGAATGTTCGGAAGATTTTAGTCTTTTGTAGTACATTGAAAAATATACGGTAAAATAATGTCACCCCTTCAGGGGTTTCCTATAGGCTTGTGCTTATTCAGGCTATATTAATGTCAGCCTTTCAGGCTTTAAAATCCCGAAGGGATGATATTACTATAGAAAAATTAATTAAAAATTGCGGAAACCCTGAAGGGGTGATATTAGGTTTTGTAAACATAAAATTCTTCCGCCCACGAAAAGCCTGGTATTGCGACAATTTGAAATGCACCATGCTAAACTATTGCGGTTTTCTACAAACTGCCACAAACATTGAATCGGCATTTTTTTCATACCCATATAAATATTGTTGTTGTAATACCTGCAGGTTAAACGTCGATTTGATAAAGTGTACGATCGCATCATTTTCC
>JANPNY010000266.1:0-3807 GCA_031427745.1 Chitinophagaceae bacterium
TTGCCCTTTCTTTTTCGCATTTCCTGTAATACTTCAGCTTCCGTTTTTAATGGGCCATCCGGTAACTGTTTTATGCACATGTCAAATTTCTTTACTATCGCAGGATTGCTTTTGAGTACCACTTTAATCGAAATCTGTTTCCCTTTAAAATCTGGTTCAACCCACAGACTGTTGCCATCAAATTGGCCTGCACTTGCTGTAAATGTTAGCTGGGTAGTGTCTAAAGGCAAATAGCGACCGGTGCCTGACATTCCATCTACATTTATATAGTTGTAGGTTCCTTTTTTTAAACTGTCTGTATAAAGGTTTACAAAGATGCTGTCAATTTTTTGCGCCTTGACCGCAGCTGACACAACAAATGAAAGAATGAGTAGATGTAATTTCAATGCTTTTTGTTTTATAGCGTATCTACAGAAAAAAACATGCCTTACTTTAAAATCGCTAGTGCAATGTCTGCTATCAACCGAGTTTTAACAAAAAAGATGGATGACCACTGATTAATAAATTATTCGGATTACTATCAATTTGAAATCCCAACTCTGTGCCTTACATATTCATTCTTCTGCAATTCACCTAGCATAAACAGCGCAAGATCCCCGGCCAAAATTTTATAGTGATTGGGTATAGGAGGATAATCAGCATTGGTGATAAATTCACCGGTGGCCTCACCACTTATAATATCGGGCGGACAAACAAAGGTCCAATCAAGATTGCTGGCTTTTAAATACTCAAAGGCATTTTGGTGTTCTCGTCCCACAGGTATAAACTGCTGCGGATAATTATCCTGATCAATCAACAACGATTCATCATCAGCATTCAAAAGTCCCATGCCACCAACAGCAACAATTCTTTTTGTGCCGGCTTGTTGCATTTGCTCTACAATATTTTTCATGCCAAGGCTTCTTGTTTTGTCGGTACCATCAAAACTACCGCCCAATGCAGATAGTACGGCATCGCAACCTTTAATCGCTTTCAATACCTGTCCTGCATCAAACAAAGCACCTTGCACCAATTCGAGATTATCATCTTTTGGTAAGTCTTCTGTAAATACATTTCTGCCATAGGCTTTTACGGTATGTCCGTTATACAATGCCTGTTTTACCAATTGTTTACCCACCATGCCGGTAGCACCAAATACGATTAGTTTCATAACTTACTTTTAGTGTTAAAATTAAACCATCCGTTACAACAATGGTGAAATATTTGACTGTAGCGTGAAGACACTAAAAAATAATTCCTCTAAATATTTTTTGTTGAATACAATTTTCTCCCACATCTTTGCAACGTTAAAAAAATGAAAATAAAATATACAAATAATAACAGTTGGTGGTGGCAGTCAAAATGTTGATTGTGCCGCTTTGCTATTGTAGTATATACAAAATAAACTGAAGCCCTGGCACATATTGCCGGGGCTTTTTAATTGAAAAAATTTATTGGATGAAAAAAATACAGGTAAGTACTACTTACAAAAAGATGCTGGCTGATTTATTTACACCCGTTGGTATTTATCTTAGGCTGCGGGACAGGTTCCGGGACACCATCCTGCTGGAAAGCGCTGATTTTCATGCAGGCGAAAACAGTTATTCCTTTATTGGTATCAATGCCATTGCAGGGATTGAAATTAAAAACAGTATCGAAATAGAATACAAACTTCCATTACAAAAGCCGGAAAAAATTACCATTAACAATCCGTTGGATGTTCCCACTCATTTGTGGGAGTTTATGCAACGTTTTGAAGTGGAGGGGCAAACCAGTAAACCCATCAATGCTGCACAGGGATTATTTGGCTATACAACCTACGATGCAGTGCAGTTTTTTGATACGATAAAGTTGACCATTGACGACCTGCCACAAACAAACTTGCCCAATTGCGATATACCACAAGCAGATAGTGCAGCTATTCCATTAATGCGCTATCGGCTGTACCAATACGTTATTATATTCAATCATTTTAAAGACGAATTATTTATTTGTGAAAATATTATTCCAGGTGTACAAAGCGATCTTGCCGAAGTAGAAAGTCTTATTAATAGCAAAGATGTGCCTGCCTATCCCTTTGCATTAAAAGGAACAGAAAGTTCCAATATGACGGATGAAGATTATCGTTTAATGGTGAAGAAAGGAATTGCCAGTTGCCACCGGGGAGATGTTTTTCAGATTGTGGTGAGTCGCAGGTTTCAGCAATCATTCACCGGCGACGAGTTTAATGTTTATAGGGCGTTGCGGAGTATCAACCCCAGTCCTTATCTTTTTTATTTTGATTATGGTGATTATAAATTAATGGGCTCATCACCCGAAAGCCAATTGATAATACAGAATGGCAAAGCAATCGTACATCCCATTGCCGGTACTTTTAAAAGAACAGGCGATGATGAAAAAGATAAGGCACTGGCGATACAATTAGAAAATGATGAAAAGGAAAATGCAGAGCATGTAATGCTGGTGGATCTGGCAAGAAATGACCTAAGCAGAGTGTGCAATGAGGTAGAAGTAACCCAGTATAAAAAAGTAAATTATTATTCTCATGTTATTCATTTGGTAAGCGAAGTAAAGGGAACTGTCCCAGCCAATACCAACCCGTTTCAGTTGCTGGCACTCAGTTTTCCGGCTGGTACATTAAGTGGTGCACCTAAAATAAAAGCCATGCAGCTTATCCATTCTTTTGAACCAACCAGCCGAAGCTATTACGGCGGCGCCATTGGCAGCATAGGATTTGATGGAAGTTGCAATCACGCCATCATGATCCGGACTTTCTTAAGCAATCAAAACACATTAACCTACCAGGCGGGCGCAGGTGTAGTTGCGGCCAGTAATCCGGAGAGCGAATTGCAGGAAGTAAACAATAAATTAAACGCTTTAAAACAAGCCATTTTGATGGCAAAAAATATTTGATATGAAAATTCTTGTTTTTGATAACTACGACTCTTTTACCTACAACCTGGTGCACCTGGTAGAGAAAATAACACACCAGAAAGTGGAGGTGTTTCGCAACGACCAGATTGCATTGGAGCAGGTAAAAAATTACGATAAAATAATTTTATCACCAGGGCCTGGCGTACCATCTGAGGCTGGTTTATTGCTACCGCTGATAAAAGAATATGCTGCTACCAAATCTATACTGGGCGTTTGTTTGGGGCACCAGGCAATTGGGGAGGCATTTGGTGGCACGCTCGAAAATTTAACCACCGTGTACCATGGTATTGCTACACCCATACAAATAACCAATGAAGATGCGCCCATTTTTAAAGGTCTGGGTAAATCGGTTGAAGTGGGGCGTTATCATTCATGGATTGTAAGTGATAAAAATTTCCCGTCGGAGCTGGAGGTAACTGCTGTTGATAGCAACGGATTTATTATGGCACTGCAGCATAAAACATACGATGTGCAGGGTGTTCAGTTTCATCCGGAAAGTGTGTTGACACCGGTTGGTGAAAAGCTAATGAGGAATTGGCTGGGTATACAAAACTAATAAAACCGACTATCTGCAAATCAGAACCCAGCAGGGATAGTTATTTTTTCAAATGTTGGATGTAGGTGGGTAATAAATTATTTATAAATCAACCAGCTGAGTTCTCCTTTAGGGGAAAGGGCAAAAGAGAAAACATGAAAAAAATATTAAACTATTTATTTGAATACAAATCGTTATCCAGGGAGCAAGCCAAAGAAATACTCATCAATATTTCTAACAACCTGTACAATGAAAGTGAAATAGCTGCTTTCATAACGGTGTACCTGATGCGGAGTATCAGCATCGAAGAGTTACAGGGCTTTAGAGATGCATTGTTGCAATTGTGTGTGCCGGTTGAG
>JANPNY010000267.1:0-2800 GCA_031427745.1 Chitinophagaceae bacterium
GCGAATTTTTCTGCTATGACTTTGGTGTAGACTTCCTCGATATTTCCGGCTGTGCCTGCAGCCACGGTTGAAAGTGAGGTATTCTCAAAAAACACCAGCAACAGCAAATGATGTTTCGCCATAGACCGCAGGTACGGCAACTGCCGTTTTAAACCCGACATCGATTCAAAATTGGTAAACAATACGAGCAGGCTTCGTTGCTTTACGCAGCTGCGTAATTGCAGGTAAAGCATTTCATAATCGCTTTCCAAAAAGGCAGTCTCTTCGTTGTACAGCAATTGCAGAATATTGGCTTTCTGTATCGGCTTTCTGTCTGCCGCCAGCATGGTGCCCATCTTATTGGCAAAAGTTATCAGCCCTACCCTATCTTGCTTTTGCAAACAAACATTGCTAAGTACCAGGCTGCTGTTAATGGCATAATCCAATAAACTAAGATTACCAAATGGCATCTTCATTAACCGACCTTTATCAATAATACAATATACCTGCTGGCTCTTTTCATCACTAAAATTATTGACCATTATCGATTGCCTGCGTGCGGTTGCCTTCCAGTTAATGGTTCGGATATCATCGCCCCTTACATATTCTTTTATTTGTTCAAACTCCATGCTGTGGCCAATCTTACGCATGCGCTTGCTACCATGTTCTGTTTGTATAGTTGTTTGCGAAAGCAATTGAAATTTGCGCAACTGCATAAATGACGGATATACCGCAACCATGGTGGAGCTTTCCACATCGTGCCTGCGCAGCAGTAAGCCCAGCCCCGATTGAATGTAGAGGATGATGTTCCCAAATTTATATTCACCTCTTACCGAGGGTTGCAGGCTATAATTTATATTTTTTTGTTGCCGTGCTTTAAAGTGGCCTTGCATCATCCAATCCCGTTGTTGCAATTGAACGGGTAACTCATCAATTATTTTAATGACAGTATCAAAACTCATGTTGTTGGTAACCTGTAATGTTACCCTGTTAGCATCGCCGTTGCTAAATCGCTCGGCCATTAAACGTTTGGCCGAAGGCGGCCTGCCTGAAAACAAAAAATAATAATCTGCCAGCAACAAAGCCAGCAATAAAAACAAAGCTGTTTTTGGAATTATCAATAAATTGGTAAAATAAAAAGAACCAACAAACAGCACAATACAACAGCCAACGGCCAGGTAAAACCTGGTGGTTAAATAAAGTTGCCCAATGTATTTTTTATAAAATGTCAATAGCAATAATTTTTATTTTTCTTTGAGGGATCGTCAAGACTGTTCCTATCTCGGCACTTCAATTGTTCTTAATATATTTTCAATCAACTCGTCAGCGGAAATCCCTTCCATTTCCTTTTCGGGCGTTAATATAATGCGATGCCGCAGAACGGGTGTGGCCATTTCTTTGATGTCTTCCGGTGTTACAAAATCTCTTCCCTTAATGGCAGCATTGGCTTTGGCCGATCTTAAAATTGCAAGCGACGCCCTCGGTGAAGCGCCCAAATAAAGCGCCTGGTTATTTCTTGTTTCGTTTACTATTTTAGCTATAAACTCAATAAGCTTGGGCTCAACAAATACTGACTGTATAATGTTTCTGAATGTATGCAGCTGATCGGGTGTCAACACTTTCTCAACAGTTTGCAATAGGCTGCTGGCGGGCATTCCATGCTGTTTGTTTAAGATGTCAATCTCTTCCGTCAACGACGGATATTGAACGTCTATTTTAAAGATGAACCTGTCAAGCTGAGCTTCGGGCAGCCTGTAAGTTCCCTCTTGCTCTATCGGGTTTTGTGTTGCCACAATAATAAACGGATAGCGCATTTGATAGGTATTTCCGTCAACAGTTACCTGCCTTTCTTCCATTACTTCAAACAAGGCAGCCTGTGTTTTTGCCGGGGCCCTGTTAATTTCATCAATTAAAATAATATTGCTGAAAACAGGTCCGGGCTTAAAATTAAATTCACCTTCTTTTGAATTAAATACGGTGGTGCCTACCACGTCACTGGGCATCAGGTCGGGCGTAAACTGAATCCTTGAAAAATCGGAATCAATAACTTTTGCCAGCAGTTTAGCAGTTAATGTTTTGGCAACGCCGGGAACTCCTTCTATTAAAATATGCCCATCGCATAGCAACCCAATTAATAACAAGTCAAGCATTTTGTATTGACCTACAATCACCTTGCTCATTTCGCTGCGGATGTTTACCACACTTTGGTTAAGGACAGAAAGATCAAGTCTTTGTTCAAAAATATTTTCTTCCATTATGTTTTCGTTTTATAAAAATTTTCTATTTGCTGGTTAAGAAATAACAATTCGCCGTCGCTTATGGTAAAAGATTCCTGTATGTGTTGGATATGGGCAAATAATTTTTCTGCATCGGTAAGAGACATATTGCTTTTGCGGCTAAACGCACTTACAAAAGAATCGTTTACCTGGCTGGCATTTAAAAAATACTGGTTGCGAATATGTTCAAAAAAATAAGTAATCATTTTATCAGCAATACCCTTGTTGTCTTTTTTTTGCAGGTACAGCCTGCTCACCGTTTCAGCAAATGCAACTGAGGTGTTGATGTTGGGTGGTAATTCTTCCATCACTCTTTGCCTACGTTTACTACCAAAAAAAAGATACAAAACCAGCAAGGTTATCAACAAGCTAAAAGCCCATGCCATAGCAGGATATTGCAGCAAAACCGCCAGCCCTGTTTTATTATCCTTATCTGAAGCAGCCCTGTTTCTTTTGTTATAATAATCATCCCAAATTACATGCTCCGGCTCAGCAGTTACAAAAGATAAAGCTTGTTGCAGATAAATATAATTGTCCCGCTGCAG
>JANPNY010000268.1:0-5356 GCA_031427745.1 Chitinophagaceae bacterium
ATCTGCAGGCAGCGGACTGGCATTGGAAATATAAGACACTGTAGTAGGCGCTCCTCCATCCACAACCATATACCCGGTAGGCATTATTTCCAAGCCGCTCTTTTTTACTGCAGGTGCCGATACTACGTGTTGCCCAATGAGCAACTCGGGATTTCTGCCGCTGATTAAAGAGAGGTACAATAAAGCATCCGCATACTTACTTACCTGCGAGGGGCTACCCGGAAAAAGTATAGTGGGAATGGAACAGCTCTTTTTAATGAGTTGCAGGCATTCATCTAAATAATTAGAAATTACCAGGCTGCCACCAACAAAAAAATAATCCACTTTAGCTTCTACCGCCAGCGCTATCAACTGCCCCATATTGCTGTTGTTTACCTTGTCGGGGTCTATAAGTACGGCAAAGGATTTTTTGCCGGTTCGCTTGCGCTCTGTTATGGAATTGTAGATAGGTTTTAACATCAACTAATGGTTCGTTATTGGCAAAAATTGTATTTTTTTTTCTTTTATTAAAATAAAGATACCGAATGAATGTATTTGAAAATTTATGTTACCCAATTAAAGGTAAATTTGGCGATGGATATTTCTTCAGAATTGGTATTTAAAACAGCCCGAAGCGGAGGAAAAGGCGGCCAAAATGTAAACAAGGTAGAAACCATGGTAGAAGGTTATTGGGCAGTTGCAAAATCAGTTTTACTAAACGATGATCAAAAAGACCTGGTTTATCAAAAATTAGCCAATAAAATTACCGGCGAGGGTATGTTGCTGGTAAAAAGCCAGACGGAACGAACCCAACTGGCCAATAAAGAGGAAGTAATAAAAAAAATAAATGCGTTGGTAACAAAGGCATTGATTGTTCCTAAAAAAAGAAAACCTACAAAGCCCGGCAAGGCAGCCAAACAAAAAAGAATTGATACAAAAAAGAAAATGGGGGAAGTTAAACTGAACAGAAAAAAAGTAATCTTATAAAAATGAAGTTCCTCTTGCATATTACTGTGCCCTTGCTTATACTTTTTAATGTAAAAGCTACCTGCCAAATAAAGGGTGGCCTGCAGGCACCTATTAAATTTGGAACGGCAAGCATTATTTTTAATAATACCGTTAATAAACAGCCATTGGTATTAAATGACAGTACCTATACCAATCCTTTTGGAGAGCAATACAATTTATCCAAATTTAAATATTATATCTCCGCAATCAGGTTGTTCAACAGTCAAAAAAAGTGGGTGCTAAAACCGGGGTATTACCTGGTTAACCAAAGTATCGACAGCTCATTACAAATAAATATTGCCTTACAGGAGAACAGCTATGATAGCATTGCTTTTTTGTTGGGGGTAGATAGTGCACATAATACTTCCGGTGCACAAAAAGGTGCACTCGATCCGCTCAACGATATGTTCTGGACCTGGCAATCGGGCTACATCATGCAAAAACTGGAAGGCACATCACCACAAAGCAGCATTGTAAATAATAAAATTGAATATCATATAGGTGGTTATATCGGCACCAACAGTGTTTTGCATCAGGTGGTACTACCGTTTCCATTAAACAATCTGTTGGTAGTAAAAAGAGGTAGTAACAGTACCATTGAAATTAATGCAGATGTCAATCTTTTCTGGAGTGGGGTAGTGGAGATAAAAATCAGGGACAATCCTGCTTGCAGTTCACCTGGCAAATTGGCCAAACAGATGGCAGCCAACTTTAGTAACCTGTTTAGTGTTACATCTGTAATTAATAATTAATCAAACTTTGCTGCTGGTTTTGAAAATAAACATCACCATATTTCTATTACTGATCATCACTTTTACAAGTGCCTTTATCAACCGACTCCAAAACAGCCAGCCCCACTATTTAAAATTGGTAATTCCTAAAGGTTGGCCGAAGCCGGCCCGGAACATTTTTGCAGCGAATCCCTTAAGTGAAGAGGGTTTTCAATTAGGAAGAAAATTATTTTACGATGCAAGATTAAGTAAGGATGGCAGTATTGCCTGTGCCAGTTGCCACCAGCAATTTGCCGCCTTCACCAGTTTTGATCATGATTTTAGCCATGGCTTTAATAATAGTTTTACCACCCGAAATGCACCCGCATTATTTAACCTTGCCTGGATGCCAGCCTTGCATTGGGATGGTGGCATCAACCACATTGAAGTGCAGCCATTAGCCCCGTTAACAGTGCCCAAAGAAATGGCCGAAACTTTAGAAAATTTACTAAAAAAGATTGGTGCCGACGCCAGCTACAAAAAACTTTTTAAAGCTACGTTTGGTGATGGCACCATTAACAGCCAGCGCATGTTGAAAGCACTGGCACAATTTACCGGCAGCATACAATCTTACAACTCACGCTACGACAAAGTAAAGCGTGGAGAAGCATCTTTTACCCTCAGCGAACAGTATGGCTACAATGTATTTAAAGCCAGCTGCAATGCCTGCCATACAGAACCGTTGTTTACCGATAATTCATTTAGAAATAATGGACTTACACTTCACCCTACATTATTGGATATGGGCAGAATGAAAGTAACCGGCGAGTTGGCAGACTCCTTAAAATTTAAAGTGCCCTCCCTGCGGAACGTTGCTCTTACTGCACCCTATATGCATGATGGCCGATTGTACACGCTATCGCAGGTGGTGGAGCATTACAGATGTAAAATCAATAACAATCAGCCGACGATTGACTCGCTTTTAAAAAATAAAATTGCCATCAGCAACCAGGAAAAAGTAGACCTGCTGTCTTTTTTATATACCCTTACAGATGACGAAATGCTGCACAATAAAAGGTACAGTGCACCGGCAGAAAAAGCTATTTTACCACAGCATGTGCATTGACATTTCCTATTGGTTTGGGAAATAAAAACGGGCCAGGTGAGGGAGTTAATTATTGTTTACGTTTGCCTTTAAGCGTTTCAAAAATAAGTTGTTGTTTTTCAAGCTCTGCTTTTTGTGCTGCTTTCTTTTTAATATTCTCTTGTATATCAGAATCAATTTTGTCTTTCTTTTTTGCAAGATCTACACTATCCTGTGTTAAATTGGCTAACCTCTTATCTTCCTTAGTTACAATGTCATTTTGCTCTGCGATCTGCAACTCCAGGTCGTAGGCTGCCACGTTATTTTGCTGCTCATTTAAAAATTGCTTAGCATTATTTATCTCTGTTGAATCAACAGCTTCGCTCAGAAATTTTTCGGAACCGCTCGATAACAAAAGAGTGAGCGTTGATCGATCCTTTTCCCGCCTGCTTTTGCGCTCTGTTTTAAAATACACGTCGTAAATGCCAGCGCCAATTTTCGGTAATCTAACTTCTTTAAAAGTATAGTAACCCTTCGTCTCTTTTGCTTTGTATCCTATACGCTCAAAATAATTGATGAATGATTTTTCAACAGTTTTTTCCGGGAAAGGAAATTCAATTTCTACAGCTGGCTGCATAATTTTCTGGTACGCTGCAGTTACAGAACGTGCTTGAGCAAAAGAAGTAGTAGAAATAAAAATTATTGCTGCAAACAATATTGATTTTTTCATTTTGTTAGTTTTGTATAAAGATACAATTGGTAAAAACAGGATGCATAAAATTTTAAAAAAATGAAGCCGTTTATTCTGTTATATACAACTATTTTTGTTGCTCAACTTTTTTTGCATTGAGTAATATTAAAAATTTAGCAGGTCAAACGCTTTGGTATGGTGTGAGTTCAATAGCTGCAAGACTTATTAATTACCTGCTTACTCCCTATCTCACCTACACGGCATCTATCAAAACATCCGATTATGGTAAAATGGCGCTGGTTTATTCTGCCATCCCTTTGTTGAATGTGATTTTTACCTATGGTTTTGAAACTGCCTATTTTCGGTTTGCCTCAAAAGGTGAGAATCAAAAAACCATCTACAATACCGCTGCCTTATCTCTAATTGGTACCACGTTTTTTTTTACGCTGATACTTTGGCTCAATCAAACAGCCCTTGGAAATTTGATTGGCTTAAAAGACTTTCCCCAATTGATACAACTGAGCATTGCCATTATAGCCATTGATACACTTACCAAAATTCCATTTGCCCGTTTGCGGCAGGAAGGCAGGCCGAGGAAATTTGCCTTTATAAATATTTTTGCAATTGCAGTTAATGTTTTTTTTACCTGGTTTTTTGTTGGATATTGTGCCAGTAATGCAGCAGCAAACGATAATAGCTGGGTGCTGTTGTTTTACAACCCCTTACAAAATCCGATCTACTATGTGGTACTGGCTAATCTTATACAAGCTATAATAACCTTGCTGCTTTTATCAAAAGAAATTGCACAGATCCGTTTTCAGTTTAACACAAAACACAAAACTTTGGTTACAGATGATGTTGTATGCCATGCCATTAATAATAGCCGGCATGGGGGGCATGATTAATGAAACCTTTGACAGGCTGATGTTGCGATGGTGGCTGCCGGGTACTGCCCTTCACAGAGATTCGGAAGTGGGTATTTACAACGCCTGCTACAAATTATCTATTTTAATTTCACTTTTTATACAGGCATTTCGCATGGGTGCAGAGCCATTTTTCTTTAAACAGGCAGAAGGAAAAAATCCACAACGCACTTACGCAAGGGTGATGAAGTTTTTTGTAATTGTAATTACGCTGATGTTTTTGGTGGTAAGCCTGTACATGCCCGTATGGAAAAATTTTATTGGTCCAAGGTATTGGCAGGGCCTTGCGGTTGTGCCTATTCTTTTATTGGCTAATATGTTTTTGGGTATTTATTATAACCTGAGTGTTTGGTATAAGTTAGGCAATAAAACCATAGCAGGTGCATGGATAACACTGATAGGAGCTGGCATTACCATTGCCATCAACTTTATTTTTATTCCATCCTATAGTTATATCGCTTGTGCCTGGGCTACGTTTTTCTGCTACGGCAGTATGATGGTGATATCATATGTTTGGGGCCAAAAGGAATACCGGATACCCTATGCCTGGAAAAAATTACTGGCTTATATTGTTATTGTAGTGCTGTTATTTTTTATTCACAGGGGGATTACTTATTTATGGAGCAATACTATCTTCAGTCTTACGGTTGCCACTGTTTTAACCAGTTCGTATTGTTGGTTTATTGGCTTGATAGAGAAAAAAGAATTACCTCAGTTGCCGCTGGTGGGCAGGTATTTTAAAAAATAAGACGATTGCAGATGTGGTGGCTATGTAATTGTAATTTTTTTAGCCAATCACAGGAATTACATATTTTATTATATTTTTATCTACATTTTATGTTTACAATCGGCTATAATAAAAGCAATGGTTTTGATACAGTAGTTTTAAAAGATACAACCAGCAATACCAGCACTGTAATTGTTCCTGCATGCGGGGGTATTTTACATGCCTTTGAAGTGT
>JANPNY010000269.1:0-1509 GCA_031427745.1 Chitinophagaceae bacterium
CTACCAGTATTAACCGGGCTGAATGGTGGTCGTGGCGTGCGTTGTACACCCTTGCTGAAGCAGCGCCGGCGATTAGAAATTATAATCCCCAGCTAGCTGATAAAATTGATGCGGCGCTTATAAAGCTAATTGCCACAATAAAAGCAGACCAGGTTCCCATACCTGCAATCACAAAAATAGTTACCGGTATTACCGTGCCGCAATGGTTACCGGCAGGTAGTGGTACCGACCAGGCTGCCATTATTATTCTTGGATTGGCGGAGTATGCTGCTACTCACAATGATGCAGTGTTAAAAGCTTATATAAAAAAGCTGGCCGATGGACTAGCAATGATGCAACAGGGCGATGCAGCACATTTTCCTTACGGAGCAATTTTAAGTTGGGAAAATACCTGGCACGCCTATGGGGCAGACCAGCCTTATGCATTAATGGTGGCAGGCGCTTTTTTAAACGATGCTTCCTACACTGCAAAGGGAATGATAATGGTAGATTATTTTATTCCTTTCCTTTTATCTAACGGAATGAAATCATCTTTTGTGGTGCAGAATAATGGCAGCGGTGTAACGCTTGCCAGTGAGAAAAGTTTTGAACAGATTGCTTATGGAATACGACCCTTGGTATCAGCAGCAGCAGAAGCCTACAGAGTAACTAACCAGGCGAAGTATGCAGATATTGCAGGTCATCTTGCAGCGTGGTTCCTGGGCGCAAATGATGCAGGTAAACAAATGTATTCGTCTGTTACCGGCAGAGGTTTTGATGGTATTCAATCTGCCGCTTCCATCAATGTTAACTCAGGCGCCGAATCTACCATTGAAGCCTTGCTTACAATGGAAATGGTGGAACAATACCCCGCTATAAAAACAGCATTAAATAAATACAAAAAATAATGACAACAGCAATTACTTTCGATCAGTTGATTTTTTCTCCTGCTGATGTTGATCTTTCTTTTTCACCATTAAGAAATGGATTGAAAGAAGCCACCTTTGTGTTAGGTGCCTTCAACCCTGGGCTTTGCCGTTTGCCCAACGGAAATTTATTGTTGATGGTAAGAGTGGCAGAGGCCTTAGTTAAGCCGATAACTGACAATAAAATTAATTCTATCCGTTTTGATAAATCTGTTTGTTATATGGTTGATGAATGGCCATTGGGAGATGTTTCCATGGATGACCCAAGAAAGTTTACCATTAACCGGTACAACTTTTCAGTTATTGCACTTACGTCTTTATCATGGTTGCTTCCGGTTGAGTTAACCGAAGATGGTGCGGCCATAATTAAAATTCATTACGATAAAATAATTGCACCTCAGTTTACCAGCCAGGAATATGGCATTGAAGATCCGAGGATTTCTTTAATAGATAATCGTTATTACATGACAGCCTGCTGTGTAAGTTCAGAGCGGCATTCTACTATGCTGTATGTTTCCGATGATGGATTAAATTATACCTGTCTTGGAATTGTACTGGATCATCAGAATAAAGATATGTTGTTGTTTGAAGGTAAAATTCAAAA
>JANPNY010000270.1:0-14492 GCA_031427745.1 Chitinophagaceae bacterium
GTGATAGGATTTTTCACCAGCAGCCGTATATCAAAAGGCTCATTATCAAGTTCAATATGAGCTTTCTCGACATTAACAACAGTGTTGTCCGTAATACCATCAGGATTATCCACCTGTGCTTTTATATTGATGTTTTGTACTGGTTTTGGCAAGTCGGAATATTTAAAAAATCCGTCTTTTACTTCCAGGTTTACATGGTACGCAGGGATGCTTGTTTCGTTGTAAATACCTTTTACAAAACCGCTGAAAATAGCGGTGCCACTTGTTTTTATTTTATCAAAATCATGTTGGTAAACAATCGGCACCAGACTTAGCAGGTTTTTAAAATTGGTTGAAGGCGCTTTAAAAATGATATCCATATCATAGCCTTTTTCAAGCAGGTTTTTAACGGAACCCTGGCTTGCCAACTGCAGGTCGTTCACCGTTATTTTATCGGTATTAAAGCGGTAAATATTGGTTTTGTTATCAACCTGTATATCTGCAGCAGCAGCAGCTTTTGCATTTGATAAATAGGCTATACCGCCATAGCTAACATTTACATTTTCTGCAGTTGTGCTGGTTTTTAAAGTAAACAAGTCGGCGGTAAAATCACCACTTCCTCTATGATTAAGATTAAATATCTCTGCACTTATTACTAATGGTTCGTCTTTATAGCTGATGTAGGCATTGTTAATTTCATACCGCTGCAACTCCATTTTAAAAGCCTTTTCAGCGCTCGTTGTTTGGGCAGTTGTATCAGGCTTTACAATATGCCAGTTTACCAGGCTGTCTTTTGAAACGATGGCGTGTATCCGGGGCGATTCAGCAAATACAGAATAGATGGTGATGTTGCTGCCCCTTATCACACTCATGATGTTTACCGCAGCATCAATTTGTTTGGCTGCCAATAGTGTATCAGTGGCAAATACACCGTTACCAATTATGTAAAAATCATCCAGCCCAACCGCTACTTTTGGGAAATGGCGGAAAAAGGAAATATTCACCTCTTTAAAATCAACCCTGGCATTCAATTTTGCATTGATTTCTTTTTTCACTTTAGCAGTAAGCTGGCTTTTAAAAAAATAGGGAACAGCAAAAGCAGCTCCAATTAAAACAAGTAAACTGATTAGTACAATTTTGATTAGTTTTTTTATCATGGGTATTAATTTATTTTTTATAAGGTGGTTATTGTTTCAGGCACTAAGCTTTACTCCTGATGCTTATTGGATGGCAAAAATACTATAATGTAAAATGTCATTTTTATAAATACATTTTATTGTAGGCTGCCCATTGGTTTCATAAAAACACCCGTACAACGTTTAAATTGAAAGAAAGAAATTATCCTTTATAGCTTGTCCACAAAATGGGGAATATTTTAACGGTATGGTAATTGCCACCATACTATTAAAATAATACATGTAAATATGAATAATCAAAAACAATTTGGTGTATGGATGGATACCCAAAGAGCAGTAATTGTAGGCAAAGCAGCGCCAGATTCTGAGTCAGTTTCAATAATAGCTTCAGTTACTGGCGAACAATCTTCACCTAATTCCAGCGAAAAAACAGCTCACAACCAGGAGAAATCCCTGCAAACAAAGTTCTTTAAGGAGATCGCTACACATCTTCAAAATGCCACTTATATACATGTAACGGGAACAGGGCAGGTACAGGAACAGTTTCTTCACTACCTGGCAGACACACCTCAGTTTAAAAATACCCGTACGGATGAATCAACAAATAATAAAATGAGGGAAGACAAGTTGGTAGCATTTATGACAGACAAGTTGAATTAGTGTGAATGTTGCAGCAATGTAATTGCTACAATCCCATGGTTGGAGTAACGAAGCATGCCAGCATTACGGCAAAGACCGTTAACAAACAGTAACCACTACCGGGGCATGGCACCTGAAGTGGTTACTGTTTGTATTTACTAAAATTCAGCGTGCAACTTTTTGGGCAAAAAGTGAACTTTACAATGTTAATCTTTGCAGCAAAAACGCATCATCATTCACCATAATCTTCTATCCAGGCGAAGTTTTTTTTATAAACAGATTCCTTATTTTGTTTTATAAAAATCAGGAATGCTTTTGCAACTTCAGACATTTTTTTTTGCTTTAACCATATCAACCTCCAGTTTTCTACCAATGGCAAACCTTTTACTGGAATTATCTTAATTTCTTGTAACTATTCAGTACCCTAAAAATCACTAATTCTTTTTGTACTTTTTCAATATTCTGAAAGTTATGCACATATTTTGGATGATTTTAAAAAATCAGCGATTTGTCCACTTTTTAGGGTTAAAAAAGAGAGATTTTGTTGATTAAAACATTTGCTGTTATTGGGTTATATGTTTTTTATAGCTGTCCTTTGCATGGATAAAATCAGCAACACCTGGACACTAAAATTCTCATAGAAACACTCTTTAAACAAATAAAAGAACTACAGCACACTGTTGGTCAATTAATTTTAGAAAACGAATCCTTAAAATCTCAACTGGCAGTTTACAAAAATAAAAAGAACAGCAACAATTCCCATACTCCGCCTTCAAAAGACGAAAACCGCCCCGTGAAGAATCAAAGCCTTCGTGAAAAAACGGATAATAAAGTTGGCGGCCAGCCAGGCCATGAAGGTAAAACCCTTGAATGTTCTGTAGCTATTGATGAGGTAATTGAATACCGCCCCAGCTATTGCAATTGCTGTGGACAGGATTTAGGCAGTGTGCCTGAATATTTAATAGAAACCCGTCAGGTGATAGATATACCCGTTATAAAACCCCTTTGCACAGAACACCGCATTTACCGTAAAACCTGCCCCTGCGGGCACAACATGGAAAGTGATTTTCCTGCATACGTTTCGGCTAAAGTACAGTATGGAACAAATGTAGAATCGCTGATTGGTTATTTACATGCCAGGCAGTATATGCCTTACAAAAGAATGCAGGAACTTTTTAACGATGTAATGGGTTTACCGGTAAGTGTTGGCGGCATCAATAATATTTTAAACCGGCTTATACTAAAGGTAACGCCCCATTACCAGCAAATAAAACAACGGCTTTACCAAAGCCAATTTATAGGAACAGATGAAACAGGCGTAAAAGTAAATGGTGCAAATAACTGGATGTGGACCTGGCAAAATGATGAACTTACATTTATTGTTCACTCCAATAACAGAGGCTTTAAAACCATTGAAGATAATTTTTCCGAAGGCTTACCCAATGCTGTTTTACAACATGACAGGTTTGCCTGTCATTTTAATTGCGAAGCATTACATCATCAAATTTGTATAGCTCATTTACTCAGAGACCTGCAATATATAATTGAACTGCATAACGATTGTGCGTGGGCTGTTGAGCTGAAAGCTTTACTTAAACAAGCACTGCAGCTAAAAAACAAATTAACCGCCAATGAATATTATGGGCAAAGCCATCAACGGATAAAACTGGAACTGCAATTAGATGAATTGCTCGAACTAAAACTTGATGAAGATCATAGCAAAGCAAAAACACTGCAAAAAAATTTACGCAAACATCAACAATACATCCTGTATTTTTTACATCATCCAAAAGTACCTCCCGACAATAATGGCTCAGAAAGAGCAATCAGGAATATCAAAGTAAAACAAAAAATATCCGGCCAGTTTAAATCAGAACAGGGGGCTGATGGCTTTGCTATTTTGAGATCAGTTATTGATACTATAATTAAATCAGGTCAAAATATTTTGAACGCTTTGACTCTTATCGCTAAATTAGGTACTGAATAGTTACAATTTCTTTTAGTTTCAACTCGTTTTTAATACTTAAAATAGATTGTATGGAAAACCCAAGACCGGCCATCACTGCCTGTTTTACCGCTTCACTGGAAGTTAATTCCAGTTTTACATTTGGAACAATATTGGCTTTCTGAAAATACCGCTGCATGGTAACCCTGGTACCCGAACCTTCTTCCCTGTAAATGAGCGGCAGATTATCAAAAACAGCCTTGCTTGATTGTTTTAAAATTTCAATTTCTGAATTGGCAGCGCTTGTTAAAAATAATTTATTTGGTAGCAATATTTCCTGTTCGATATCTAATGTATCCGGTAATACAGAAACCAGAGAAAAATCAACTTCGTTGTGCTCCAGGCTTTTGATAACCTTTGTTTTGTTGATTACGTCCATTAATAAATCTATGTTGGGATTAGCCTGTAGAAAATCTTTCAAATAATACGGCATTACATATTTTCCAGTAGATGCAACGGAAATTTTAAGCCTGCCGGAAAGCATGCCTCTGAAGTTTTGCGTTTGGTAATTAATGGAGGCTACTTCTTTTAAAATCCTGTTTGCAATCCGGTACAATTCCTTTCCAAAATCTGTGACATATAATTTTCGACCAACCACTTCTGTCAGTGCAATATCAAACTGAGCCTGTAAATTTTTGAGTTGGATAGAAACGGCAGGCTGGGTCATGTGCAGCTCCTCCGATGCCTTTGTTACGCTCTCGTTTTCTACCACAATCATAAATACCTTTAACTGATGCAGCGTAAAATTCATAAAATTATTTTATGGTTTATATAATAAAGATAAATGAAAGTATATTAATAAAGCTTTGCAATTTTGCGTCATAAAATTATTTAACAATGACAAATATTACAATTGCAAAGGGTGATGGCATTGGTCCGGAAATTATGGATGCCACTATAAAAATTATAATAGCAGCAGGTGCCGACATTACAATTGACGAAATTGAAGTGGGCGAAAAAGTTTACCTGGCAGGGAACCTTGCCGGTATTGCCAAAGAATCCTGGGATATTATTCGGAGAAATAAGATTTTTCTAAAAGCTCCCATTACTACGCCGCAGGGTGGAGGGTACAAAAGTTTAAATGTAACTACCCGAAAATTCTTAGGCTTGTATTCTAATGTGCGCCCATGCATGAGTCTTCATCCGTTTGTAAAAACCAAACACCCTGACATGGACATTGTAATTATCCGGGAAAATGAAGAAGATCTTTATGCAGGAATTGAACACCAGCAAACCGATGAAGTAGTGCAGTGTTTAAAATTAATAAGCCGTCCCGGGTGCGAAAAAATAGTACGGTATGCCTTTGAATATGCCAAGCAGTATGGCCGCAAAAAAGTAACCTGTTTTACAAAAGACAATATCATGAAACAAACAGACGGGTTATTTCACCAGGTATTTGATGAGATAGCTTTAGAATATCCAGGTATTGAAAATGAACATTGGATAATTGATATTGGTGCAGCAAAAATGGCTGATACGCCGGAGATTTTTGATGTGATTGTGATGCCAAATTTATATGGTGATATTTTATCGGATGTGGCCGCACAAATAACCGGCTCGGTTGGTTTGGCTGGCTCGGCTAATATTGGTGAACAGTGCGCTATGTTTGAAGCAATACATGGTTCTGCACCCAGGCGTGCAAATCAGGACCTGGCAAATCCTTCTGGCTTACTACAGGGTGCGGTAATGATGCTGAATCATATTGGCCAGGGCGCTGTTGCAGAAAAAGTGCAAAACGCCTGGCTTAAAACTATTGAAGACGGTATACATACCTATGATATTTACAAGGAAGGCGTTAGCAAACAAAAAGTAGGTACCAAAGCATTTGCAGAAGCGGTTATTAATAACCTGGGGCAGAAACCAGCGCTATTAAAACCGGTTCAGTTTGATAAAAATGCTGCTTTGGTACTTCCTACCTATAAAAGAAGACAACCAAAAAATAAAGAATTAGCTGGCGTAGATGTCTTTGTACACTGGAGCGGCACCAATCCAGATGAATTGGCAGCTATTATCAATCAATTAAACAGTGCAGATGCTGAGCTTACCATGATTACCAACCGGGGAATAAAAGTTTGGCCCGAAGGCTTTGAAGAAACTTTTTGCACCGACCACTGGCGCTGCCGTTTTAAACCAGTAAATGGAAATACTTTTAATAAGAAACATATCGTAGAGTTATTGAGCAAAGCGATAGAAAAAAATATCGATACCATTAAAACGGAAAACCTTTATTCATTTGATGGCAAACCGGCATTCTCATTGGGGCAGGGCCAATAAAACGTAAAAAGAAAAAGTATGAACATACAACTTATGCAAGGTCAATTCAGCGCACAGGATGCTATCGACATCATCACGCAATTAATTAATGTGAAAATTAAATTCCATGAAAAGAAAATTGAAGCCCATGATGGAGAAGAGGCTACAAAGATGAGAGAAAAGAGAATTAAAGACCTACAAAATGATCTTCATGCTGTCAGGGAATATGTTCTTTCGAATGGAAAATCTATTTCGATAGAGTCTGTATTGCAACTTTCATAAATGCCGAAACGGAGGAAGTTAAAAAATAAAAAGAATGCAAATTTCTATTAATTTTTTACCAGGTAAGCTGTTATTACTTAGTGGACTTTTAAGTTTTTTACTGCCTGGAAACTCCCATCGGCACCCCAACAGCGCTCTTATAATAATTACAGATCTTAATCTTACCCTCATTATTTCCAATAAAACCAAACAATAAAACAAATAGTATGAAATTAAAAGAACCCATCAAATTAATTGAAGGAAAATTTAGTCCCGAAGACGCTAAAGAAGTATTATTGGAACTCATAAACCATAAGATAAATTTTCATACGTTAAAAAATTTTAGCTCAGAAGAGCGCTTTGGCCAATCAATTGAAGGATCAAAAAAAAGAATTGAATATTTAAAAAAAGCCAAACAGAAAATTGTTAAAATAATTGATAAGGCAAATGATAATAACAACAATCTAAGGTTAGAATCATCTATTGAGATTTTTATCGAAAAATAAAAAGCAATGCCCGGGAAAACCCTGGATATCCAATTCAATAGAAATTAAAGTGACGTGCGTTGCAGGCAAACCTTTAATCGAATTGCCCAGGCAAAGATCCATTGGAATATAATTACTAAGGAGGAGACTATAACGAAGGTTCTCCCCTGCCCTATTGCTGATTGGCCTAACAGCATTACCTCACCATACGGCAATTGTTACAGCCTGTCTTTAATCAGATGTACAAGCCTTTTCTACTGCCCCGGATTAAAAGTAAATCCGGGGTCTTTTTATTTTGCAAATGCCTTTCGCTTAGCCTCATCCGCCGCAAATTGCCCGCTTAAAACCGGTCGATAAAAAGTATATTAGTTTTTATTCTACTTAACATTTAAATCATTATAAGTTTATATAAACTCAATTAGTAAATGTTTTGCCTAAATATTAATGATCAAATGTTTTCAATATCATTTGCAAGTATTACATTAGTAAAATATTCTACGAAAGATCAGCGCCAACCTTTGGATAAATCAAACAAATCTTTTAACTACTAAAAGTTTTTTATGAAAAAGATCGTTCGTTTATACAAGTTGTTTACCCCGTTTGTATTTATTTGTTACATGCTGTCATCGTGTAGTGTTGTTTCAATTACAATTACGGGCGGCGACACCGGCACGGGTAAACTATATTTAAAAGATGCGGAAGGAAATTCATCAGATACCCTTAAGGTAGATCCCGAACAAATAATCAAGTGGAAAATTGGAAAGGGAGCAAATTTGTCGATAATAGAACTAACCGAAAAAAAAGGTTCCGATAATGTTTTCCGCAAACGTGCCCGAAAAAAGTTTTTGTCAAGAACCTGGAAAGCAAAAGTTGACAACCTTGAATCCTTAAAAGAAAGGTTAAGAGGCAAAGAAATAAAGGATGGTGAACATGAGTATTTTATCGAAGACTATTTTATAAAATGGAAAGATAAAAAAACAGGCAGCTTACCCACATACGACCCAAGAATCCAAGTAAAATCGTAATAACAGCAATGGCATTTCAGAAGAAACTTTGTCTTTTTTTGATGGGATTTATTTTTATAAGTCCCCATATTGTGTCTGGCCAGGACCAGAAAATTGCCGATAGTCTTGAAAAAGTTTATCGGCAAAATAACTTATCCGATACTGCTAAATTAAAGTTACTCACGGATTTGTGTTTTAACGAGGTTCACGACCTTACGCTGTCTTTAAAATACGCCAATGAGCTGATTTACTTATCACAAAAGGAGGGCAACGATTTATACCTCCACAAAGGCTATTTTCAAAAAGGGAATAAAAAATGGTTATTAGGTGATTTGTACGAAGCCCTCAATGCATTTTTTAAAAGTGCAGCAGCAGCGGCAAAAGCTAAATTTATTGAGGGAGAAGGCAGTGCTTTTGGAGCAATAGCTGATATTTATGGCGTTTTAAAAAATCATGAAAATGCGATGACTTATTATAAAAGATCAATCGCAATGCTGAAGTATTCCGGAGACTCCGTTCGGCTGGCATCGGTTTTATTAAATGCCGGAGAAGAATTCCGTACTAATAAAATCTACGATTCCGCACTGCTATATTTTAATGAAGCCAAACCAATTTTTGACAAGCTCGACTATCAAACCGGGAAAGCTATCAGCATCGGCAATATCGGGATGGTATATGCAAGCATGGGTAACAGTAATCTTGCTGAAAAAAATATTAATATGGCGTTATCCATATTGGAAAAGCAGCAAAATTATTCCCCCATTTGCGAATACCTTATTTCGATCAGCGACATTTATTTTAAAAAAGGTAACCAAGACATTGCGCTGCAATATGCATTAAGAAGCCTGAACCTTGCGCAACAGCACAATTTAAAAGAACAGATAAGAGACGCCAGCCTTAAGCTTTCAGACCTATACCAGTCTCTTGGAAACCAGACCGAATCTTTTGATCATTACAGACGTTATATCATTTTTAAGGATAGCATTGATAATACAGCGTCGATTCAAAAAATGGCTGATTTAAGAACCGATTTTGAAATATCAAAAAAGCAAACAGAAGTAGATTTGCTTAATCAGCAAAAAAGAAATCAGCATAATATAAATGTTGCACTGCTGGTTATTCTTGGTTTGTCGATTGCGCTTTTGGGCACCCTGTATTGGTATTATCGAAATATTTCAAAAGAAAAAAAGCGATCGGAAACCCTGCTACTGAATATTTTACCTGCTGAAACTGCCAGGGAGCTAAAACAAAATGGCAATGTAGATGCCGTAAAATTTGAGGATGTAACTGTTTTGTTTACCGATTTTGTAAAGTTTTCTAAAATTGCGGAAGAAGTAAAACCAGAACAATTGGTGAGGAGTTTAGATTGCTACTTCAAGGCATTTGATAACATCACTACAAAATATGGGTTAGAAAAAATTAAAACAATTGGAGATTCCTATATGTGTGCCTGCGGGCTGCCAACACTTAATCCAGGTCATGCAAAAAATGTAATGCACGCTGCAAAGGAAATGATTGCATTTGTTGAAAGCAGGTTAAATGCCGACGACGATCTTATCCATTTTGAGGTGCGAATTGGAGTGCATACAGGCCCGGTGGTTGCCGGCATTGTAGGAATAAAAAAGTGGCAGTATGATATTTGGGGTGATACTGTAAATATAGCATCCCGTATGGAGTCCATGTCAAAGCCTGGAAAGGTTAATCTTTCAGAAAAAACCTATATTGAAATCAAAGATGAATTTGCATGCGAATACAGGGGAGAATTTGAAATTAAAAGTCACGGGCCGCTAAAAATGTATTTTTTAAGTTGACCTTTCGTTACCGCAATCTCACCATCTATCTTGTACGAATATTTAAAATAGCTAGTAGAATTATCGGTATAATAGCAAAAAATAGTTGGTAAAAAAGCCGGAAACGCAGTCTGGCATTGATTTACGGAAAAGGGAATTGAAAATGGTTTCAATTCCCTTTTTTTGTTTATGAAAAAAACAAAAAATCATGCTGGGGCTCCGGTAGTTCCGATGTAATAAAATGGGGCTATCAAAATGGCAAATCACGTTTTAGGTGCAAAGCCTGCGGCATTTATTTTACATGGTCAAATAAACCCGTAAAAGAAGCCAACAGTTTCGTTTGGTTTAGGAAATGGGTGCTTGAGAAACAGACATTGGAAATGCTTGGCCGGGATAGTGGTTATTCAAAAAGAAAACTACAAACGCTCTTTGCCAAGTATTTGAAAAAAGCCCCACCGTACCAGGTTAGTAAAAGGGAAAAGGTTCATCTTCTTATTGACGGCACTTACATATCAGGCAATATCTGCCTTGTTGTATACCGGGACAATGATATCAAATACACACAACTCTACCGGGTAACTACAGACGAGATTTATGAAGAAATAAAAGAAGATTTGGCAAATCTGGAACTGCTGGGTGTTCAATTAGCCAGCATTACTTGTGACGGACACCCGTGCATCCTAAAAGCTATCAAAAAAGTTTTCCCAAAAGTGGCAGTCCAGCGCTGCCTGTTCCATGTGCAGCACCATGCGGAAACCAGGCTGTCGCAGCATCCCAAGTCTTTTGCCGGGATAGAGTTGCTGCAGATTGTAAAAGGATTAAGCTGGATAAAAACAGAAACAGACAAGCTGTATTGGATAAGGTCGCTTATTGATTGGGACAGCTACCACCAGGAGTTTATACAAGAGCATGTGATAGAAGAAGAGTATCCCCTCAACCAACCCCATCATTTCTCGTTGATTAATTCATAGTAATGTTGCGGTAGCAGTTGTTCAATTGCATTAATCTTATGATCGTTAATATTTTCAAAGACGTAGGTAAGCCATTTGATAGGATTTACATTGTGCAGTTTGCAGGTGGCAAATAAACTGTATAGCATGGCGCTTCTTGTGGCAGCTTCATGATTGCCTGCAAACAGGTAATTTTTTTTGCCGATGGCTACAGGGCGTATGCTGTTTTCTACCAGGTTATTGTCTATTAGCAGGTTTCCATCCTGTGTGTATATTTTTAGTTTGTTCCAGCGGGCAAGGGTGTATTGCAATGCCATGCCCAGTGGGCTTTTGGGCAGACTGTTGAGGAGCTGTGTTTGTAATATTTGGTGTAATGTTTCTAATACGGGCACAGCCTTTTGTTGTACTAAACCTACGGTAGTTTGAAAGCCTCTGATAATTTCAGAGGCTTTTGCTTTGCATAAATTATTTATTCACTCCAAAAAATGAGTTATGCAAAACACACCCACTACCGGCCTGCGTACCGCAGCCAACGATTATGTTACCATTGTACAACAGGCTTGTAACAAAGTTACAGGTTTTAAAAAGCTTTACGACGATTTGGAACGGTCGCTCAATGTGAGCGGTAAAAGCAAAAGTACCCTCACCAATTATGGCCGTCAGCTGGCGCACCTGGCCTTGCATTATAACCAGTTGCCTACGGAACTCGATAGCGAACAGGTACTCGATTACCTGCATCTTGTCAAAGCCAATGGAAGTCCTTCAGCCACCTTTTTTAAGTTCACGGTTTACGGCATGAGGACAGCCTGCAAATTAAGAGGGCTTCCTTATCAGCAGTTTAGCCTGCCCTCTATTGAGCGCAAAGATAAACTGCCTTCGGTGCTTAATGCCAGCGAGGTAAAGGCGCTCATTAAATCCTGCACCTTACTTAAACACCGCCTGCTGCTTAGCCTTTGTTACGGCTGCGGGCTTCGCTGTGCTGAAGTGCGCCACTTGCGAATAGGCGATGTAGATACCGAACGAAAAATGTTGCATGTACGACAGGGCAAGGGCGGAAAGGACCGGGTACTTCCCCTGGGTGATCTGCTCTGCCGGGGCATTAAAACCTACCTGGACGCCGAACATCCGCAAAGCTTTCTATTTGCCGGAAACAATGGCGATGCATTGTCGCAGCGGGGCACCCAATGGATCATGAGCCAGGCATTAAAAAAAGCGGGCATTGTAAAAGAAGACGTATCGCTGCATACCCTTCGTCATACCTATGCCACCCATTTGCTGGAGCAGGGCGTCAATATCCTCAGCATCAAAGAACTGCTGAGCCATGCCCATATCAATACCACCATGATCTACCTGCACCTGGCAAGACCTGTGCTAAGCCGGGCCTTTAGCCCCATGGACACTTTGTACATTCCACAGGCATCATGAAGGCCCGGCTGGAAGTAGCCCATCTGCTGGATGCAAACTGGCTACAGGTAGAGCGAAGCCCCCACATTAATAAGTGGCAGCTGCGTACACTCAGCGCCGTTAAACGCTGCCGTACCGCATCGCTGGGAAGCCATGTGGATGGTTGTACACACTGCGGACATGTGCGTATCAGTTACAATAGCTGCCGTAACCGGCATTGTCCAAAATGCCAGGGTGCCGAACGGGAAAAATGGATACGGGCAAGAGAAGCGGAGCTTTTGCCGGTACCCTATTTTCACGTGGTATTTACCCTACCCGATACCCTCAATCAATTGTGCATGCACCAGCCGACAGTAATGTACAACCTGTTGTTTGATAGTGTATGGGCCACCCTTAATAGTTTTGGCCACGACACTAAATGGCTCGGTGCCCAAACCGGTATGATCTCTATCCTGCATACCTGGGGACAAACGATGACGCTGCATCCACACCTGCACTGTATCGTACCCGGCGGCGGCTTAACTAAACAGCATCGCTGGAAAACAGCAAAAAGCGATGGCAAATATTTGTTCAATGTAAAGGCAATGGCAAAAGCCTTCCGTGGTAAATTTATAGCCGGGTTAAAAAAGCAGTTGCCCGGTCACGTAAGCCCGGCGTTCATCAATAGTCTTTACAAACATTGCTGGGTAGTGTATGCAAAAAAACCATTCGACAGCCCACATAGCGTAATAGAATATTTAGGGCGCTACACACACAAAATAGCCATCAGCAACCACCGGTTACAAAAGCACGAAAATGGCCAGGTTCACTTTAGCTATAAAGATTATAAGCAGGGCAACATCACCAAAACCATACAGCTCACCGACATGGAATTTATCCGTCGTTTCAGCCTGCACATTTTGCCAAAAGGGTTTGTTCGCATCCGGCATTTTGGAATATTGAGCAGCAGTAGCAAACAGGGCTGTGCAAAAAAAATAAAGGCACAATTACCTGCTATAAAAATACCTGCATACATTAAAACCAAAGCCAAACCCGAGCCCTATAATCCCAAACAATGCCCCTGTTGCAAAAAAGATACGATGAAAGAACTGCTGAGTTTTTACAACCGGCCACCGCCCTGGTATTGGCAACAAATGGCAAAAGATTTACTGGCAAACATTGCCTGATTTTTTACTGCAAAATGCGGTACGGCACTGCTATGACCAACATCAAAAAAATACCCGAAAAAAGCAGGAATAAAAAATATCCTATACAGTTGCTGTAACATATCGCTCCAATTAACCGGCGATAGCAACACATAAAAGCCCGAAGGTCAATACAAATTACCCGATAACGGAGACCTCCAAAAAACTCAATTCATACCAATCCCCATAAAAGGATTCACACTTAAACTCACCGGTTCCGTACAACTGGGACTTCATCGTTGGCCTTGCAGGCCCGACGAAGTCCTAGTTGTTGTATGCAGTTTTTATTTATTGAGGTTTTGTTTATATGGATTGATATAAAGGCGTACTGATATATCTCAGCCCGGAATCAACAATTATTGTTGCTACAGTTTTTCCAGGACCCAGTCTTTCCGCTATTCTCAGTGATGCGCAAATGTTGGCTCCGGTAGAAGTACCTGCAAAAATTCCTTCTTCTTTGGCAAGTCGCCTGGCCAACTGCACCAGCTGCTATGCCTGTTGCTGAACCAGACAAAAAAGTAAGAAAGCCGAGGGCTAAAGATGCTGCAACCGTCTAGACAAAAATACCGCAAGATGCAAAAAGGCACAGATAAGGGGGAAACGCGCAGCATCTTCTACTCCGAGGAACACACATATTGACTATTCATCCTCAATTTGGGGGAAGCTACTGGTCAAACTGTCGGCTCAACCTGGAGGTCCATCAATTGAATCACGAGATGGACGACTTTTTCGGCGTAGATTTAGGGTTCCATGGTTTGTTTTCGTGGACTTGCTTCAAAAATGCAAGGAGAAGCATCTATTCGGTCCATTGTCACTAGATCGCATCGATTGCTGTGGTAACAGCATTAGCCCATAAGCAATCAAACTTCTTGGCGTGCTGCGTATTCTGGGCAGGAACTGGCTCTGTGATGATATCGCTGAAGCAACTGATATGGGAGAGACCACCGTGAGGAGAGCTTTCTTGGACTTCTGTGGAAACTTTGTTGACAGTTATTACAGCACATACATTTACCGACCTGAAGGAGGCGCTGTATGCCCAGGCCTGCACCGAGCTGGGTTTGAGCCTCGCCACCCTTCACCGCTATTTGGGACAAGTTACCGTGAAACCTACCCGCAAACAACGCAGCGACGCCGGTCTGGTGGAGTTGAGCCGCGACGACGCTCGCGCCCTGAGTGCCCTGCTGGGCAGCAGCGCCCGCAAGACCGGCAAGCGCCTGATGAGCGTGGGCCAGGCCACAGACATTCTGCTGGCCAATGGCGAAATCAAGCCCTTTGTGCTGGATGAAGAGACCGGCGAACTCAGGCGCCTGAGCGACTCGGCCATTGCCGGCGCCTTGCGCAGCTATGGCATGCACCCCGACCAGCTCAACCGGCCCACCCCGGCTGTGGAGCTCAAGAGCCT
>JANPNY010000271.1:0-8718 GCA_031427745.1 Chitinophagaceae bacterium
GTAAAAACTAAGTAGTATTTGATTGGATTCGTAGGCTGCTTTTTTGAGTATCAATTCTTTTGCTCCTTCAAATTCATTGCTGCCTATTTCTTTTAAGTTCTCATCCAATATCGATAATCTGTATAAGGCCGTTTTTTAAAATTTATCGATCTTGTAAAAAAAAGCATACCCAACAATTTGTTTGTTATTGGTAATTTCCACACTGCTTTGCAATTCAATTTCTATAACATTGTCAAATACTTTGCTTTGAGAAAAAACCCCGAAGCTTAAGAACAGTAAGAATAACGTTAACGTACTTTTCATTTTCATTTTTTTTGAATTAAATATTGATATTTGTTTCTTGGGAATTGCCTATTGTAGGCTGCGAATGCCGCTTCGGCATCTTTCATTTTTACCTGTGTGTTGTACATGAGTTTTGCAAATTCAAGATCTTCTGCATTGGGTGTTGACTTGTTATTTTAAAAAATACGCAGCAAGTATTTCCAAATCTGCACTGCTTGCCTGGAATAAGAAATCCTGCAATTCCTTTAAATTGGTGCCGCTATTTGCATAGGCGTTAACAACATTAAATCTTTCTAAATGCTTGTTTTTATAATATAATTTAGAAAAACAGAGTTACAGAAAATGATTGTAAATGGCAGGATTGTAATTGTTATGCAGCGCAAAAATGCATAGATGAACACAGAGGCCGATTGAATTGTTTTCATACGCATACCGTACAATTTCCAGCATTGATTTTTCTTTATAATCAGCATAAAGATTATTTAAAGCAGTGCAGCAATTAAATACTGCTGCATTGTTTTTTCCTGCAATTATTTCATACCGTTTAATGCAATCCGGATGTGTTTTGATAGAATCCAAATCCTTATCTGCATTCATTGTTACTGTTACAGACGATAAGCCATTGTATTTGGGTTTAACAGTCAAAGAAGATAAATCGACTGAGGTTTGTTGTAAAAAATGTTTCAGCTTGTAAAGTTTATCAGATGTAAACAAGTCATCTACCTTATCGAGTTTTAATAAAATAATTGCCGCTTTCATTTCATTAAATCCGGCATTTTTTATTAGAACCACACCTAAACTATCCGCCTCACTTTCCTTGTACGTGCTGTGCTTTCCGGATTCAATCGTAAGGCCCTTCATTAATTTTCTAAACCGGTCAAATTTTCCGTAATCTGCTTTTTTTATGTTTTTTAATTCCTCTTTAAATTCATCAGAGGTAAACATTGTGATGCTTTTTTCAATCTTGCTGTCACTATGTTTCAGTAATTGGTGAGCAATTTCATGCGCTATCACCAGGGCTAATTCATCGTCATTATTTACCCATAAAAACAATCCTAAATTTATCAAGATGGTTCCTTCGCCATAGCAGGCAGCATTGGCTACAATGGACCTGTTGATATATAGTTTGATGCTGTCAAATTGGTAGTTTTTGTTGGCGGAGCAATCTTTTTGAAAATACTGTTGCACTTATTGAGTAAAAGGGAATCATCAATCAATTTATCTTCTTTAAAAGATGCCAATAAACTTTTATTCCGGTCGGTTAATATCTCATCATACCAGGCTTGAGCAGATTTATCGGAATATTTTTTTGGGAACTGTATATTTCTCTAATTGGGCTATTTTTTCTTTGTAATCTATAGAGCCTAGTGTAGAAAAGTTTATAAGGCCCTGCTGTGACGTGGCACTGGATGTGATTATACCAATAATTATAAATGTAAAGAGTAACTTAAGGTTCAGTGAATGTAAAGCGGAATGCATTGGTAAAAAAAGCTTGAAAAAGTTAGCCATTAAGCGATGAAAGTAAACGATTTAAATCAATATTTACCTTTTAAAATTCTATTTAATTATTTGTTTACTTTAAATGTAATAGTTTTATCCAATTGATAAACTATAGCGTGTATGACTAGAAATATTTTTATAATTATCGTCCTTTTTGCAGGTAAAATTTATTCACAAAATACACAGCTGCCTTTTATCAAACTGGTGCAACCCTACAAAAGCGCAAACCCTGTTTCAAACGCTCATCAATATATCATTGGCAGTACCTGCAAAACCTGTGATATTACCATTAATGGCAACAAAGTAAAAGTGTATCCAACTGGTGCATTTGCCATGGAGTTAAATTTAAAACCTGGCGATAGCAGCTTTATAATAAAAGCTACCACCGCCAACAAAATCAATAGCAAAAAAATTGACTACAGCTATATAGTTCCCAAACCTGCAGAGCCCATAAAAACCCTTGATATCGGCAATATTCAGGTTTACCCGGAGGGTAACCTGGTTTTAATGAAGGCTGATAAAATAAAGTTTAAAGTAAAGGCCCTTACCGGCTGTTTGGTAAAAGCACTGGATAAAATAACGCTGTACGAAATGCCGCTTAAGTTAACTGATAGCATGCCGGGTATTTACCAGGGAGAATACATTATTCAGGAAACTGACAGCTTTTTTTCGCAGAAAATTAATATCTCGATAACCGATACAGTCGGCGTAACTAAAACAAGGACAATCGCCACCACCATCTCCACTTTATCTTCGCTGGCATCTGATATTGCCATTACAAAGGGCAGGCTGGCACATCTTGAATATGGCTTGGGAGATGACCGGCTCGGCGGCGCAAAAATTGGCTATCTCGACAGCAATATTGTATTGAAAATTATTGGAAAGATTGGTACCCATTACAAAGTACAGTTAACCAAAAATCGCACTGCTTACATTCCGGATGAGCATGTGGAACTTATGCCAAAAGGAAGTTTTACGCCGGAAAGTCTCACCGCAAAATGGAATGTTTATGGCGACGAAAAATACGACTATGTTAAAGTGGGTTTGTTTGCAAAACTGCCCTACCAGTCTTTTCAACAGGTGAACCCTTCCAAAATTGTGGTCGATATTTTTGGAGCTACCAACAATACAAACTGGATTACACAATTGCAGAGCGTAAAAGAAATTACCAACGTAGAATATGAGCAGGTTGCAGATGAAATTTTCAGAATAACCATTTCTCTAAAACATGCACAGCATTGGGGGCACCAGGTATATTACAATGGTAATAATTTAATAATAAGGGTAAGAAGGCAGCCGGAAGATTTAAAACTTAGCAAACTAATTATTGCTGTAGATGCAGGGCATGGCGGCACCAATAATGGAGCAGTAGGAGCCACGGGTGTTTATGAAAAAGATGTTACGCTGGCACTGTCGTTAAAGTTGCAGAAGGCGTTGCAGAAAGAAGGTGCAACAGTGATAATGACCAGGGAAAAAGAACAATTTTTTGATAACAAGGAACGTATTTTATTTTACAGGGATAGCCTACCGGACCTGCTGGTAAGCATCCATCTCAACTCATCTGAAGACCCCTTTAGAACCAGCGGCACCAGCACTTTCTATCGCCATACCGGCTTTAGAAATTTTAGTTTTGACATCTACAAACGAATGCTGGAACTAGGGCTGAAAGAATATGGTAATAACAGCTCCTTTAACTTTATGCTCAACAGCCCTACAGAACATCCAAATGCTTTAATTGAAACGCTTTTTCTCAGTAACCTTGATGAGGAAACAAAGATTTTAGATGCCGGCTTTCAACAGCAGATGGCAGACAAAATTGTGTTGGGGATTAAAGATTTTTTGGAAGGATGTAAAGAAGATTAGGGATCACATATATTTTGTGGAGAGTGAAGCATAAAATCATTGTTTGCAAATAATTTACTATTCTGTCAGGTATAGATTTTTAATAGAATAGCTATAAAGATTTCAAGCTGCATTGCCCCAGGGGGCAATCTCTTTGTAGGAAAAAAGTTTATATTTCATTTTGCCCCTGAGGGGCAACCTGTCAAATTAAGCGTCATGGGTGATACATACACACAATTGTATATTCAACTTGTTTTTGCCGTAAAGGATAGGAATAGTTTCATTCAATTTGCCTGGGAGGAGGAGCTTTATAAATATATAACTGCTGTGGTACAAAATGACAAACATAAAATGCTTGCTATTAATGGAATGCCTGATCATATTCATATTTTTTTAGGGTTAAATCCTGTATTTGCAATTTCAGATTTGGTGAAAGATATAAAGCGGGCAAGCAATAATTGGATTAATGATAAAGAATTTATTAATGGGAAATTTGAATGGCAATCTGGATATGGTGCATTGTCTTACGGAAAATCACAAATTGACCAGGTATGCAAATACATCTTAAAACAAAAGGAACATCATGAAAAGCTGTCATTCAAAACAGAATATATCAGCTTATTAAAATTATTTGAAATTGCTTTTAAAGATGATTATCTCTTTGAATTTTATGAATAATCAATGGAGGAGGTTGCCCCTCTGGGGCAAAGCATACTTTATGTTTTGATACTACAAATAGGTTATGCCTCTGGCGTATTTAATTTAACCCACATTGCAGCTAAAACTACTATTTTTCATCATTTTTCATGATTATTTTGGTTTTCAAATTCTGAAACATCGGCTACTAAAGGGTTTTGTATTTTAGCAGGGTTTGTAGTACACAAACCGCCATCCAAAAAATTTGAAACCCCTGCTATCGCTCAACTTGGCTATGGGTAGCTGCAATGTGGGTTAAATCATTCACTTTCAATGAAACGTATCAAACCTCAGGGCAATCTCTGGAGACCCAAGAAGCCTTCCACAAAACCCACCCTCGGGGCAAGCTCCGGGGAATTCCTTTGATTAAATTATAATTTTCTAAAAGAGATAACTTCCATTTAATGCCCACAAAATGTTTTTGGTACAAGATTAGTTGTTGAAACACTTGTTACTGGTAAATCGGAACTGCAAAAAATATCCCGGATCAAAACCTGGTAAAAGCTTTAGCCCGGGATAAATATTTTTTTATGATGATGTTATTAATCACCAATTTTATTTGCTCATAAATACCTTAAACTCCTGCTCTGTTTTTTTTGCTGACTCTATCATTTGCTTAGTGGGCGCCCATTCTCCTTCCTGCAAAGCATTCTGTATGAACGTAAAACTTCTCTGGAATTTTTGGAGGCTTTTTGCTTTTTCCGAATTAATATCAGCTACAGATAATGCCTTTATACATTGTTGAATATTGTTGTAACACATCAGGCTTACATCATGCTGCAGTTGCAAATCTTTTGCTGCAGTTTTTACTCTGGGATCCAAAAGAATTTCAAAAGATTGGACAATTACTTTTCCGTTAACAGTAAGCCTTGCTTTATAACTACCCGGCATTACCCAGGGCGACGTGGCACTGGGAGCAGTATTCATATAGGTAGCAGCTATGGGAAATGTTGCGGTCAAATTTAATGGGGTATAATGCATATCCCACAAAAAGCGGTGACTTCCGGCTGCACCGGAAAGAATCTGTTGCGGCCTCAGCCAATAAGACGGAACGTTATTTTCAGGAATAGTGTACATCGTATCTTTTGATGTATATTTTCTTACTACCATTCCTTTGGCGTCTACTATTTCTAAATTAATGTCGGTGCTGTTTGCAGCAAGGTAGTAATCTATCATAGCGCCGTCTGGTGGATTTTGCCCGGCAGGCTCTTCCTGTGGTAATGGAGTATCGGGGTTCATGTTCCATCTTACACGATACGCTCTTTGTGGTTTAAAAAGAATGGCAGCGGAAGTGGTAAGCGGACCCTTTAACTGGCGTAAAGCCGTAATATTATCTAATATCCAAAAACTTCTTCCGTGTGTGCCAACAACAATATCATCATCTTTTATTACCAAATCTCTTATAGAAGTTGCAGGCATATTCAACCGCAGTGTTTGCCAGTTTTCACCATCATCAAAAGATACATACACTGCCCTTTCGCTGCCTGCAAACAACAAGCCTTTCCGTATGGGATCTTCTTTAACCACATTGATAGGATCGTTGGGCAATCCATTCACCATCTCCTTCCAGGTTTTACCGCCATCCGTAGTTTTATAAATATGTGGTTTCATATCATCTAAGCGAATACGATTTACAGCAGCGTATGCAGTATTTACATCGGTGTGACTGGCATCCATCAGCGAAACTTTACTCCAGCTGGTAATGGCCGGCGGTGTTACATTGGTCCAGCTTTTTCCGCCGTTTTTTGTTATATGAATCAACCCATCATCAGTACCTGCCCAAAGGATGTTGCTGTCAATATAGGAAGGTGCAACTGTATAAATTACCCCACGCCTTGGCATCGTTTTCATTTCGTTGTTAGCGTAAATTCCAATGCTGGCCGGCACATCCCAGCTTTCTCTTGACAAATCGGGGCTGATGGTTTGCCAGCTGGCACCACCATTGTAAGTTTTAAACAAAACATTGCCTGCATAAAACAAGGTTTTTTTATTTACAGGACTAAACAAAATTGGTGCCGTTCGGATAAAACGAATTTTACCGCTTTTTACTGTTTCCGGCGATATATTTTGAACCTGCCCGGTACGTTTATCGTACCGTGTAATTTTTCCTCCATAAATAATATTATTGTCTAAAGGATCAGCCACCACGTATCCATATTCTTCTGCGCTTACCGGATGCCAATCCCTGAAATTGATGTGCCCGTCATTGCCTCTTGAGGCTATGCCTACGCTACCACTTTCCTGCTGGCCACTGTACACATTGTACGGAAATGCATTATCTGCACTCACATGATAAAACTGTGCAGTAGGCTGGTTGTACCAGCTGCTGAAAGTTTCGCCCCCATTTACCGTAACAATAGCACCCTGATCGCTGGCAATTAACATGATGTTGGTATTATCCGGGTTTATCCAAATGCGGTGGTAATCATCACCACCCGGTGCTCCACGAAAGGCGCTCCATGTTTTTCCTCCATCAATACTTTTCCAGGTAACTACCGCTGCTGTGTAAAGGATGTCGGCATTTTTGGGATCTGCTTTTACTTCAGCAAAATCGTCGCCCCTGCCCCAGTATCTTTCATCTGCATTTGTCATTTGCCAGTTCTCGCCTGCATCATCACTTCTGTAAATCCCTCCATATTTTCCTGCATCAACAGTAGCATACATACGATTGGAATTAGAGGGCGCTATGCAAAATCCAATTCTTCCCAAACCCTGTGCTGTTGTTGGTAAACCGCTGGTAAGATGTTTCCACGTAGCACCGCCGTCTGTTGATTTATACAAGCCGCTTTCTGTACCATTCCATTCGCCATTTTCCCAGGGCCCCTGCCTGCCGGCCCACATATCAGCATAAACAATGTTGGTATTGTTGGGGTCGATGGCAACCTGCACAGCGCCGGTGTTTTCATCAATGTATAAAACCCTTACCCATGTTTTTCCGCCATCCAGGGTTCTGTAAACACCCCGTTCTTCATTTGCACCATAAGGATGGCCAAGGGCTGCCACAAACAACCTGTTTTCGTTGGTTGGGTCAATTGCCAGTCCGCCAATTTGCTGTGCATCTTTCAGTCCCATATTCATCCAGGACTTTCCTCCATTAGTAGTTTTGTAGATACCATCTCCCACAGACAAATCGGGACGTTGTAAGCCTTCGCCACTACCCACATAAATCACCTCAGGGTTAGATGGCGCAACAGCAACATCACCCACGCTGCCCGTTGGCTGGTCATCAAAAATGGGTTTCCATGTTCTGCCATAGTCATTTGTTTTCCACACGCCACCATTGTTTACGCCAATATAAAATACGTTTGGCTGAGACGGTACGCCCACAGCGCCCACCGTTCTGCTGCCGCGGTGCGGACCAATACAACGCCATTGCATGCAATTGAAATACTTGCTATCAAAGGTTTGTGCAGTGATGAATAAATAGGAAAACAGAAAAATAAAAATGGAGAAGATTTGCTTGATTTTCATGACGTAGTTGTTTGTAATCAAATGTACTGCCTTTTAGAAATGAAAACCGTTTAATGATTTGGCAGCTGAATGGTGAGTGGTATGTGGTGAATTGTGAATAGTGAAAGGTGAATGGTCAATGGTCAATAGTGAGTGGTGAGTAGTCAGTTGTGAGTGGTGAGGTGTGAGTGGCCGGTAATGAGTGGTCAATTCACTATTCACTATTCACCATTCACCATTCAAACCCACTCAGATTTTTAAAATGGCCATTCAATTTTATTTTATCTTTCAACATCTCCATTTCTGAAATTACCGGTAATACTTTCAGCAGATGTTGCTTCAGGTACTCCTGCCGTTGCAGTTCGTGTAATAATTGCAATAGTTCGTATTCTTCCTGCAACGACATGCCTGCATGGTGAGCAAGATCGTAACTCGAAATTTCCTCGTCTGGTTTTTTAAAGGGTTTATTTACATTAAGAACAGTGTGTAAATGTCTTACAGAAGCCAACACTTTCTGAATTAATTCCCTGTTGCCAGCTAATTCATTTGCCGGATAACTTACAATTGCACCACTGTATAGTTTATCGGGTAAAACTTTTATAACCTCTAAAATCCGAAACAACTTGTGACCTTTTGTTTTGATGTCCATTTCGCCATTGTCGTACATTTTTGTAATTTCCAACAACTCTACCAACGTACCCATTTCGCTAAGGCTGTTATTAACGACGGAGGGTATTCCAAAAAGCTTTTTATTTTTTTTGCAATCCTGAATTAGTTCTTTGTACCGGGGTTCAAATATATGCAGGTTCAACTCTTCGCCGGGGTACACCACAATGCCTAAAGGGAATATCGGAATAAAATTTGTCATGCCTTTTTGCTGTTTTTTTTTCGAAGATAATACGGAATGGTGAATGGTCAATGGTGAATGGTCAATGGTCAATGGTGAAT
>JANPNY010000272.1:0-1743 GCA_031427745.1 Chitinophagaceae bacterium
CCAGCCGAAGTATTGGCAATAGCCGGTGCTTATGTAAAAACAAAATTGAACGCAAGTAATTTACCAACCAGTTAAAATTTTAATTGTATGAATATCAATAATATCATTTCTGAAATAGAAAAAGCAGATCCGGAACTGTACGAAAAACTGGATGGCAGAAGAGCTGCAATGAAAAGTTTCGCCCGCTTTTCAGGAAAAGTTGCAGTTGCAGCTTTACCATTTGCATTAGGTAGCCTGTTTAATAAAGCCTATGGACAAACCCCCTCGTCTACCGTATTAGATGTACTTAATTTTGCTTTGACATTAGAGTACCTCGAATCAAATTTTTATATAAAAGGATTAGCAACACCCGGACTGGTACCTGCAGGTGCAGGTATGAATGCTCTGATGACCATTCGTGATCATGAAGCTGCACATGTAAACTTTTTGCGTACAGCTATCACTGCCAGTGGCGGTACACCGGTAACTTTTACTGCTGGCCAGTTTGATTTTACTGCTAAAGGAACATTCCCGGATGTATTTAGTAATTATGATACTTTCCTTGCCGTTTCGCAGGCGCTTGAGGATACCGGTGTACGGGCTTACAAAGGACAGGCCCCTAATCTTATCAGTAATAATGATGTGCTTACAGCAGCACTTAACATTCACTCTGTTGAGGCAAGGCATGCATCTCATGTAAGACAGATGCGTAAGGCAAGAGGTGCAGATGTTAAACCTTGGATTACGGGCAACAATAATGGTATTGGTGCAGTGGCAAATGGTAACTATGCCGGTGAAGAAATAACAACACAGGCTGGTGTAAACATGGTTAACATAAATGGCTTCATGATAAGCGCTGCTGCTGCTTCAGAAGCTTTTGACGAACCGCTCACCAAAGATCAGGTAGTAGCTTTGGTAACTCCTTTTTTAGCTTAATCGTCCACAATAAAAAGGATGGCTGTTTTACAACTCAGCCGTCCTTTTTTTTAATCATCATCTAAAAGAAAATTATGTTTACATCAAACTTATTAACGATTTTTCTGGCATTGCCAGGCGGTATGGAATGGATTTTTATTATATTAGCTGTGGTACTTTTATTCGGTGGCAAAAAAATTCCCGAATTGATGAAAGGTATTGGAAAGGGTGTCAGGGATTTTAATGATGCTAAAAAAAATATTAAAAACGATTTGAACGAAGGCATGAAAGAAAATGACTTTTCTAACAGCAGGCCAGCAATGAAACAACCCAATCTTCAATAATTTATTTTGATTTTTTTTTAAGTACTTGCCAAAACGCACCGGCACAGGTTGATGCCTCACCATCAGCAAAGCAGGATTACCCAAGCCATACCACAAAGGCTGTTACATGAATTTCGGCCAGCACCTACTGGACCAAAATAAAATTCATTTTGAAATATTTTACCTCTAAAAAATAAACATACTTGTTAGCACTTAACACAGGAAGACAACAATTCTTTCGCCGTACCGTAAGGAAGGAATTGCCAAAAGAACCGACTGATTTTTTTGGCCATATTGAAGCGTTTCGCTGGCACCTGGTGCGGAGTGTAGTGGCGTGGCTGGCTGCAGTAATACTCATCTTTATAAACATTGACTGGGTGTATGACAATATTATACTGGCGCCGGCTAACCAGCATTTTTTTACCTACGGTGCATTATGCAGGCTAAGTAATTTATTGCATTTGGGTGATGCACTTTGTATGCCTGCTATTAAAATAGATTTTCAGGTTACAGCTGTTAACGGCAC
>JANPNY010000273.1:0-2168 GCA_031427745.1 Chitinophagaceae bacterium
GTCGGCCTTGTTTGCTTTGATACATTGGTAAGAAATATTAAGGTACTGGTAAGGCCCAATGCAGGCATTCAATCCAATTCCGGCAGTGTAAATTGTGCACCATTTACCTTTACTGCGGCCACACCCGGTGTAACCAACGAAACAGTTACCTGGTACATTAATGACAGCACGGTATCACCCTCCATTATAATTGCAAATGGCATTTCTACCCAATATATATTTAACAACCACGGCACATTTACCGTGAAAACAGTGGCTGAAAATATACTGGGTTGCAGGGATAGCGCTACGCAGACATTTACTGTAAAAGGTACACCGGTAGCAGGTTTTACGCCGCTGAATATTGCAATTTGCAAAACAGACACTACTGTATTTCACACCAATACCACCACCTACAACGATAATGGACCGTTGAATTACAGATGGCTGGTAGATGGTGGACAGGTATCTACCAATGGCAATTTTACGTATCGTTACACAGCACCTAACGGAAGTATTTTACCAAAAAAATTCGACACCTGGCTTATTGCAACAAACAGTGCAGGATGCAGCGATACAGCAAAAGGAAGCCTTCAAATGAGCCCAACCGCTAAGGCTGCATTTGGTATTTCCAATCCTAACGACTGTGTGCCTTTTATTGCAACCATCATAAATAATTCCAAAGATGCCAGCAATTACCAATGGTTTGTAAATGGAAATTTTATCAGCAATACGGCAACGCCTGTAATAACCGTTACGCAAGCTGCAACAGCTTATAACATTACTTTAATTGCATCCAATCAATACAGTTGCAGACCCGATACTTTTTCAATAAATTTTACATCGAGGATAAAACCCGTGGCTGCATTTTTGGCGAGTGATACACTCGGCTGTACCGGTGTATTAAATGTAGCAACTACCAACCGCAGCAGTTTTGCCAATTTTTATACCTGGGATTGGGGCGATAATTCTGCCCGCAGTTCGTTTGTAAATGCTACTCATTTATACAATGCGCAGGGTCAGTATTTAATTAACCTGATTGCCAGTGATGGTGTTTGTAAAGATACCATCAGCAGGATGGTAAGAGTATCTACCAAACCCGTTGCCGACTTTTCTCCCAGCAATACGATTACCTGCAACACAGCAGGGATACAGTTTACCAACCTGTCTGTAAATGGAGATTCTTATTTATGGAGCTTTAGTGATGGCACCAGTAGTACGGTAGTAGACCCCTTTAAAAACTTTGCACCCAGCCTTACCCCTTACACGGTAAAACTAGTGGCCGATGACGGATTGGGCTGTAAAGATTCTGTAATTAAAGCCAATTTAATTACCGCCAAAGTTCCGCCGGCCGGCGACTTCTTTATTAGTCCAACGCCGGTTATTACAGTGCCTAACTATACATTCAGTTTTAATAATATTACCATCAACAGCAACAAATATTTATACCAGTGGGATTTAGGAGATGGCACCTCTGCCAGCACAAGGGATATTGCTTTTCATAAATATGCTGATACGGGTAACTATCCAATAAGATTAATTGTTTTGGATACCAGCACCAATTGTTTAGATACCACTATTCGCATTGCAAGGATTGATGGATTTCCGGGTTGGTTATTTGTACCCAATGCTATTTGTCCCAATTGTATTCAATCTAATTTAAGAGAATTTATCCCGAAGGGAAAAGGCCTCAAAGATTATAAACTGCAGATTTTTACCACCTGGGGTGAGTTGATTTTTGAAACAGCAGCATTGGATGCAACCGGTGCCCCAACTCAGTCCTGGGATGGCCGGGTTAAGGGTATAGCTGTTCAGCAGGATGTATACGTTTGGAAAATTTTTGGAAGATTTATGAATGGTTCAGAATGGCAGGGTATGTTGTACCCCGGCGAAGGGCAGTATAAAAAAACCGGAACAATTACAGTGGTGAGATAGCGTGTACACTAAAGTTTACAGCTGCTACTTAAAGTTTACGCCTTCTACTTAAAGTTTACACCTTTTTAAAAAGCTGCTAACTTTATGACTTTTTAAAATATTGAGTATGAAAAATTTTTTACTGGCATGTTGTGTTTTGATATCCATGATATCAACAGCGCAAGACCCGTTTTTCACGCAGGCATTTAACAATCCGCTTACGCTAAACCCGGCCAATGCCGGCAACGGGGAAATGGATTTGCGTTTTACTGCAG
>JANPNY010000274.1:0-11077 GCA_031427745.1 Chitinophagaceae bacterium
GTAAAGTAAATAGCCTCTTTATCTATAAATTTATAACGTGTACTCATCCCGTTTTTTATTTTTAAATATACGCTATCGTTTTGGTAAACAAAAGTTCACTAAAAAATGGAATACTAAAAAATATTAAGAGTAGTAACCGGGAGACACAGGGCTGGAGCCCTGCGCCTGCGGGTGTTTGTAAACGACAGCAACGCTAATTTAAAAACGGATTGTGTTTTTTCTCCTCTCCTATCGACGTTTCGGATCCGTGCCCATTGTAAACAACTGTTTCATCGGGCAACACAAATAACTTTTTACGAATGCTATCGAGTAATGTTTGGTGGTTGCCTCCTGGTAAATCCGTACGGCCAATGCTGCCTTGAAAAAGCACATCTCCCCCAATAACAAAATTTTGCTTTTTACAATAAAAGCACACACTGCCCGGTGAGTGGCCGGGGGTTTCAATTACTGTCAACTTATCGTCACCTACATTAATTACATCACCCTCTTTCAGCAGTAAAAAATTGCCTGTGTAATTATCGAAAGGCATATTGTACATGAGGCCCGATGTAGGTGCAAAGGCGAGCACCTGTTGTTCTTTTTCATGCAGATGAAGTGTAAGATTATACGTTTCAGCCACAAACTTATTTCCAAATACATGATCCAGATGGCAATGTGTATTCAGCAACAACAGCGGCTTTAATTTGTTGTTGTCAATAAATGTTTTTAATTGTTCTTTCTCTTCATCAAAATAGCAGCCCGGATCTATTATAACACACTCTTTAAACTCGTTGTAAAGCACATAAGTATTTTCCTGTATTGGGCTAAAAACAAAACATTTTATCTGCAACATGTAACAATATTTTAGCTATTAAAGGGATATTTTTATGATTGATTGTAATGGTTTACTTTTATCTAATAAACAGTAATGATAGTATGGCAAAATTAAGCAGGATACTTTTAGTAATAGGCTATTTTATAATTGTATCACCTGTAAACGCCCAGGTGATTAATGCAGTAGAATTTGGCAAAAACAGGGTTCAGTATAAAAAACTCAAATGGCAATATTACCAGAGCAAAAATTTCAATACCTATTTTAATCAGAACGGCCAGGAGCTTGCAAAATTCGTATTGCAGGTTGCCGAAGAAGAATTGCCCGATATTGAAGCTTTTACAGAATACAGTCTGCAACGCAGGGCCAATATTATTGTGTATAATGAATTTGCTGACATGCAGCAATCCAATATTGGGATAGGTATCGACTGGTTAAATACCGGGGGCGCTACCAAACTGGTAAATAATAAAATGGTGGTGTATTTTAACGGAGATCACGATCACCTGCGTAAACAAATAAGGCAGGGTATTGCAAGAATCATCACCGACAATGTTTTATTTGGAGAAGATTTGGGTGAATTTGCAGGTAACCAGGCATTGCTTGATTTGCCCAAATGGCTAACCGATGGTTATGTTGATTTTACCGGTGAAAACTGGAGTACGCAACTGGACGATGAATTAAAGAGTGTAATCCTTGAAGGCAAATATGCAAAATTCTACCAGTTTGCTTTCGAAAAACCAACCCTTGCCGGTCATGCATTCTGGTACTACATAGAAGAAAAATATAAAAAAGAAAATGTTACCTACCTGTTGTACCTGGCCAGAGTGTACAAAAACCTAAACCGGGCTAGTCAGCAGGTATGTAAAAAAGATTTTAAAGAGGTACTGGCAGATTTTATGGTTTACCAGGAAGAAAAATACGAAAACGATATAAGGCGCAGAAAAGCCTATCCAAAAGGAAATGCGATAGAAAGTTTTGATGTAACCAGCCGAAAGGATTATTACAGAATGAATGTTAATCCCAACAAAAAAAATAATTCCTATGCATTGGTTGAAAACAACAAAGGAACCATAAAAGTAAATTTGTACGAAGATTTTGAAGTAATCACTATTTTAAAATATGGCATTCGCAGTTACCTCAACGAGGCCAACCCCGACTATCCATTGTTGGCATGGGATCCAAAAGGAACAAGGCTTACCGTAGTTTATCAGCAGCAAGGGAGGTTAAAATTATTTGTGTACGACCTGGTGACAAAGGTTAAATATCCAAAACTTGATCTTACGGATCAATTTCAGCAAATACAGGATGTAAAATATATGATTGACAGCAGAACGCTGCTGTTAAGCGCTACCAAAAACGGGCATACAGACATCTTTACGTATAACCTGGAAAATGATAAAATACAACAAATAACCAACGATGTATATGATGACCTGGATGCTACTTTTGTTTCATTCCCGGGCAAAACTGGTATTCTTTTTTCCAGCAACCGGCCATCGCCCAACGCAAAGAATTCCGATACCGCCCTGCCAAGTCGCAATCATCAAAATGTATTTTTAATTACCAACTATGGTATTAAACCAGAGCTAAACCAAATAACTCAACTATCTGATTTAAAATATGGTAACGCCCGTTATCCAACACCTTATAACGATAACCATTTTACTTTTATCAGCGACGAAAACGGAGTAGCCAACCGCTATGCTGGTTTCTTTACCACCAAGGCTGCCGGTGTAGATACATTGGTATTGATTGGAGAAGATATTTTACGGAATCCATCCATCCGGGAGGTTGACAGCGTATTACGGGTTTATAAAAAATCAGATGTTGATTCTGTAGCTGTGGTAATGGTTTCACAGGATTCTGCCTACACTTTCCCTTTGTCTAACTACGAAAGCAGTGTTGCGGAATCAAGAATTGCAGGCGATACAAAACAGGTAAGCGAAGTAACCAGGCAAGGAGACGAAAAAACATTGTATAAATTAAAGATTGACGAGAATACACTTCGCCGGCGTAACATAACTGTACCGCCTACCACCTACATGAAAACGGTGATAATGGCTGATAAAATATTTGCCACAGAAGCTGACAAATATGAAAAGCCTTTATCAAAAGACAGTTTACAAGATGATCCATTTCAAAATGAGCCAGGTACTGATCAAAATGATAGCATGGCTGTAAAAGGGAGCATTTATAAAGGGACAAGTGCAGCCTCTAATGATGTATTGAAAAATGCAAAACTATACCCCTATAAGCCGGTGAAATTTGGTGGAGAATATGGCGGAGCGGCATTTAGCAATGCCATCCTTTTTAACAGATACCAGGTGTATGGCGGGGGCAGCGGCCCCATCAGGCTAGCTTCAAGTTCACTATTAAATGGCCTGGTAAAATTGGGTACATCTGAATTGCTGGAAGATGTAAAAATTACAGGTGGATTTAATTTATCTACCAATTTAAAAGAAAACGAATGGCTGTTAAGTTACCAGAACTATAAAAGAAGATTTGACTGGGGGCTAACATTTTTTAGAAGTGTGCAACGTCGTCCATTAGAGAATAAATTGAATGTTTTTTTCATTGATGGCAAAACAACTACCCATTTTTTTCAGGGAAATGTAGCTTATCCTTTTGACAACTCCAGGCGATTAAGTTTAACACTGGGAATTAGATCCGATAATAAAGTATTCCTTACGGATATTAATGATGACAGGAGTTTAAAAGAGAACAACGAAAGACAAAATTTTTTTACAACTCATATGGAATATGTGTACGATAATTCCATCAACCCCACACAAAACATCTGGCACGGATTGCGTTACAAATTTTTTGTTGACTGGAACACCGATATCAGTAAAGAAAAAAACAGCTCGGGAAAATATAACTTTAACTGGGGTTTTGATGCCCGGTACTATTACCCTATTTACAGAAACTTTATCTGGGCAGGCCGGGCAGCAGGCGATTTTAGCTGGGGCAATCAAAAAACCATTTATTATTTAGGCGGCGCCGATGGTTGGCTGATGTTTGGCGACAATACCAACAACAAATATTTTAACGAAGCCAACAGACCTGCAGCCGATATTGATTATGCTTTTCAAAGCCTTGCTGTAAACCTGAGAGGCTTTACACAAAATGTAGCAAACGGCAACAATGCAGTTACATTTAATAGTGAGTTCAGACTGCCGGTTTACACTACTTTCTTTAACCGGCCGGTAAATAATGCGTTTGTAAGAAATTTTCAACTGGTACAATTTATAGATTTAGGCACAGCCTGGAATGGTGCTTATAAAGGCATCAGTAGGCCATCGTCTAATTACGGCTTTCCTCCTGTGCAGGTACAAACCAAAGTAGGTGGAATAGGCCCCTTTGCCGGTGGATATGGCTTTGGTGCCCGAAGCGTATTATTGGGTTACTTCTTAAAATTTGATGCTGCCTGGCCAATGAATGGATTATTTATAGGCAAGCCAATTTATTACTTTAGCCTCGGTTTAGATTTTTAAGCGTTTGCTATAAACTAAAAATGGTATTACATTTTAAAATGTAATACCATTTTTTTTACCCGGTAAACTTTCAGCATACGCTCTTTATTTCTGCTAACTGTGCCAAGCTGGCAATATTATCTTTTATGTGTCCGAGTGCATTTTGCTCTAGATGCAAGCTTTTAGGGCTCCAAAATTTTAGTTGTTGATTACTGCAATTGTTTTATCATCAAAATACTCAGCATTTTTACTGATCTATATCTTTATCCGCCAACCGCATTTACTGAAGGCAATCCCCTTATACCTTAATCCAAAACTTTAAAAGGTTGCTAATTGCCGAGCCAACAACGAGGTATGCTTCCGGAATTTCTTTTTCAACACTATGAAAGGTTGCCAACCTGGTTCCGGCAGGTTTTTTTTCCAATTGTTTAAATAAATAACGATTGTAATAATCAAATAATTCCGTTGAGTACTCCATGCGTTCATCAATTTTTTCTGTACCGCTTAGGTTTTCATAAAAAGAGTTGAAAAAATAAAAATGGTCATATTGGGTAAAATCTACCTGTGTAATATTTCCATGAATAAATGAAACGTTTTCGAGTTGCAGCAGTTGCCGGGTTACTTCTGCATGATTGATTAACTCCTTTCTTTGCTCTACGCCAACATACGTAGCACAAGGCCTGTGAAGGGCTGCCCCCAAACAAAATTTACCGACACCACTCCCAATATCGAGGATAGTAACATTTTTTTCTGCAGCTAAAAATTCTGCAGCTTTTTTTGCAACCAGTAATGGAGTCCAGTGTTTGCGGGACAGGGCCTGTATAAATGGGGGGTACAACTGGTTAAACTCGTAATCAGATTTAAGTGGATTTTCAATATTTTTTTTTTCTGCTGACAATGATTTTTATGATTTGAAATAATCCCTTTGTGCAAAGCTAGCTTTCTGAAAGTTCACATGCGGTAAAACATATCAATACAACAAATGATATCTATCAGTTTTATTATAATCAGCGGCCTTTTATTAAAGGGCAAAAGCTATAAAACATTCGTTGCGTACTAATCATTTGAGTTCCTTCCACAAAAAATCCCACCTTATGTAAGATGGGATTGTATTAATGAAATAGAAAAATATATTAAGCAACTGCCTTATTCACCAGTGCTGCGGCCTCACTTAACAGGATGGCGCTTTGCACTTTTAATCCGCTTTCGTCCAGCAATTGTTTTGCAACATCGGCGTTGGTACCCTGTAAGCGAACAATAATTGGAATATTAATAGTGCCGATAGATTGGTATGCATCAATTACACCCTGTGCAACCCTGTCGCAACGTACAATACCTCCAAAAATATTAATGAGAATTGCTTTTACTTTAGGATCTTTTAAAATGATTCTGAAGCCTGCTTCCACTGTTTGTGCATTGGCAGTGCCACCTACATCCAAAAAGTTGGCAGGTTCACCACCGCTTAACTGAATCATATCCATCGTAGCCATGGCCAATCCTGCACCATTTACCATACAGCCCACATTACCATCTAATTTTACAAAATTCAGGTTGAATTTTCCAGCCTCTACTTCGGTAGGATCTTCTTCACTGATATCTCTTAAAGATGCGATATCCGGGTGACGCATAATAGCATTGTCATCCACATTCATTTTGCAATCCACCGCAATTATTTTTTCATCACTGGTTTTAAACAATGGATTTATTTCGAGCATACCACAATCGAGGCCCACATAAGCGCTGTACAAATTGGTTACAAATTTTACGCAATTCCTGAAAGCTTCTCCGCTTAATCCCAGGTTAAAAGCAATTTTTCTTGCCTGGAATGCCTGCAATAATCCACCGGGGTAAACCCATTCTTTAAATATTTTTTCCGGTGTATCATGCGCCACATCTTCTATGTTCATACCACCTTCTGTACTGTACATAATTACGTTCTGTCCTTTGGCTCTGTCGAGTAAAATGGACAGGTAAAATTCTTTAACAGGATTTGGACCATCATAATAAACATCCTGTGCTACCAGTACTTTATTTACTAGTTTACCGGCCGGTCCGGTTTGAATGGTAACCAATGTTCCGCCGATGATGTTTTGCGCAATTTCTTTTACCGCTTCTGCATTTTTACCAACAGCCACACCCCGCTGTTCTTTGCCAATAATAGAACCTTTACCACGGCCACCAGCATGTATCTGCGCCTTTACCACAGCGTATTTGCTACCGTATTGGGTATGTATCTGCTTATAGGCATCTTCGGCCTCTGTTGCGGTGTTGCAGGCTATACCTTCCTGCACGGGTACATTGTATTTTTTTAAAAGTTCCTTAGCTTGATATTCGTGAAGGTTCATGTTATTAAAAGTTTGCGGCGAAGATAATGAACTGTTGTTAGTTTTCATTTTTTGCCCGCAAAGCTTTGCAAAATTGGTACCCGTGCTTGTTGCCGAAAAAATGAATTTAACAACAACAATTCCAACATCTTAATGCAATCGATTTATGACCTTACTGGCAGTTGAATTTGATGGCAGGTTTGCAATACGATCTTCGCTTACCTTTGCCAGCAAAATTTAACCGGTATTACACATGATTGATAAAATAAAGGAGACTGTTGCTTTCATTCAAAACTTATATCCACAGCAGCCGGTTGCAGCCATTATTTTGGGAAGTGGCTTAACGAATTTTACTACAGAAATGGTGATTGAAAAAGAAATCCATTACCGAGACATACCTCATTTTCCGGTGAGTACAGTAAAAGGTCACAGCGGTAAATTAATCTTTGGCATTTTTGGTGGCAAAAAAGTAGTGGTAATGGCCGGCAGATTTCATTTTTACGAGGGATATTCGGCGCAGGATGTAGTGTTCCCCATCAGGGTAATAAAATTTTTAGGTGTTGAAACCATTCTCATCAGCAACGCAGCTGGTGGAATGAACACTGGATTTAAAGTAGGCGACCTGATGATTATAAAAGACCATGTCAGTCTTTTTATAGTTAACCCCTTAATTGGTAAAAATACAGATGCATTTGGCTCAAGGTTTCCTGATATGAGTGAACCTTATAAAAAGGCTTTAATTGCAAAAGCAAAATTGATTGCGGCGGCGGCTGATATCGACATTAAAGAGGGCGTGTATTGTGGCGTAAGCGGACCAACATTTGAGACAAAGGCAGAATACAAATTTCTGCAAATTGCAGGCGGAGACGCTGTAGGCATGAGTACAGTGCAGGAAGTGATAGTGGCAGTCCACATGGGCATGGCGGTATTTGCCATTAGTGTAATTACAGATTTGGGCATAAGAGAAGAAGACAATATCATTACACACGAGGAAGTATTGCAGGCCGCACAGGAAGCTGAACCAAAACTTACATATATTTTTAAAGAGCTTGTAGCATCGCTTTAGAAAATGTGGATTTTTAGAAGAGACATTTCTCTTAACGCAAAAAAGAATTAACAGCGTTTTTAACAGTCTCAAACCATCTAATGAAACCCAAATATTGTCGCCTTTATTTGTTTGTTGATTTGTAGTAAATAATACCAATGCGTTACCAATTAAGGATGATTAAAATATTTTTTACAACGGTACTAATTTTGTTGGTACAGCAATCTTTTGCACAACCAGGCGGCGACATTATGAAAGGTGCCATGAGCAGAATTGGTCAAGGTGGCAGCGGCGGAAATGATACCATAGGATTTGAACACAGGGATGATGCCAAAGATTCTTTCACGATAACCTATCGCAACCTTGACTCTATCAGGAGTATTAAGCCGGTAACAGATATCAATGATTTCTACACCTACTTTCCTGTGCCCATCAGCCTTCAACATTTAGGCAATACTGGTAACGCAGGCTACTCGTTATTGTATGCACCCATTGCCAAAGCTGGCTGGGATGCAGGTTTCCATGCATTTGACGCCTATAAATTTACGTTGGAAAATACGAGATTTTACAAAACAACCAAACCCTTTACACAATTCAACTACCAGTTGGCAAGCGGACAAGAACAGGTAATAAAAATATTGCACACACAAAATCCATTGCCCAATTTAAATTTTGGGTTTGAATACCGGCTGATAAATGCCCCGGGATTTTTTATTACCCAAAACACCAATCATAATAATTACAGACTGTTTAGTAATTACCAGGGAGTAAGAAAACGATATGCTGCTTATTTTGTGTTAATGAGTAATTCCATCAATAGCTCGGAGAATGGGGGTATTAAAAATGATAGCTTTTTAACGAGTCCTAACTTTACAAAGCCATTTAGTATTCCGGTAAAATTGGGTGAAGCACCACTTGATCCACCCAATCCTTTTAAAACCACCGTAAACACGGGCAATAAATACAAAGAGTTTACCTTTTTTCTTCGCCAGTATTACGACCTGGGAAAAAAAGATTCCATCATCATAAATGATTCTACCACCGACTATTTATTTTATTCAAAACTACGTTTTCAACATACACTTACGTATTCATCCAGCAGTTATCGATTCAGGGATTTTGCACCGGATTCTGCCCTTTATCAGCGATGGTACGATACCGCACTCAATAAAAGAGATACCATTTCAGTAATTGATTCGTGGAAGGTAATCAGTAATGATTTCTCCTTACTTTCGTTTCCCGACACTAAAAACTCCGGGCAATATATACTTGCCGGTGCCAGGCTGGAAACCATTAAGGGCATTTTTTCCACGGGTAGTAAATCATTTTACAACATTGTACTGCATGGGGAATACAGGAATAAAACCCGGAATAAATTATGGGACATTATAGCCAAGGGTGATTTTTATCTCAATGGACTTAATAGTGGAGACTATAATGCCTACGGCACTTTATCGAGGTATTTGAATAAAAAATTGGGTAACGTCACGTTGTTTTTCAGCAATGTAAACCGAAGCCCGTCTTTTATTTTCAACGGACAATCGTCCTTTAATTTTGGCAACAACACCTCTTACAGTAAAGAAAATATCATCACCCTAAAAGCAAGTGCCGAAAACCCTTACATCAACCTGTATGCCACCAACTATTTTATTACCAATTATGCCTATTATAAAAATTATTATCAAACTGAACGGTATAGTAAAGTGATAAATATTTTGCAGTTAACCGCAGCCAAAAAATTCAAGCTTACTAAGAGGTGGTATTGGTACAGTGAGTTTACTTTTCAACCAACAGATGCTGCAGCACCTATAAGGGTTCCGCTGATATTCACCCGAAACCGCATTGCTTATGAAAATGTTTTGTACAAAAATTTAAACCTTAGTGCCGGTATCGAATTCAGGTATTACACGCCTTACAAAGGATACGATTATTCGCCACTGATGGGGCAGTTTGTTCCACAGGACTCCATCACTATCAGCAATAAACCGGACGTAAGTGCGTTTGCTCATTTCAGAATAAAATCATTCACAGCTTATATAAGAGGAGAAAACCTGAATACATTTTCTTTTACATCCGGCCTTAGCAACAACAACGTAGGTATTCCCCAATACCTTTATCCGGGTTTTATGATAAGGTTCGGTATTCAGTGGAATTTTGTGAATTAGTGTTTTTGATGGCATTTAAATTAAGACCATTTATTTGTTAAAAATCCGAACCAATTTGGCCAATGAAAGCATTTAGCACTTACTTTGGTAAAACGATTTTTTACGACCCAAAAAACAGGGTGATTAATTAAAGCTGAACATTGAAGAAAATGAAAAAGTTTTTACTGTTTATATTATCCTTATTTCAAAAGAAAAATTGTTGTAAATGAAAACTGTATTTGCAGTGTTTGTATTGTTGTGCTCAACCTTTGTAAGCAATGCCCAGTTACGCCCGGGACAAATGGCTCCCGAAATTTCTTTACCCAATGCAAAAGACAGCATTGTTACACTTTCATCTTTTAAAGGAAAGGTAGTATTAATTGATTTCTGGGCAAGTTGGTGCGGCCCCTGCCGGGCAAGCAACCCTGGTGTGTTAAGGCTTTACAACAAATATCACCCGAAAGGTTTTGAAGTACTGGGTGTGTCTGTGGACACCAAAAAGGATGCCTGGCTTAAAGCCATCAGGCAAGATAAAATTAATTATACCCAGGTAATTAATAACAGTGGCGAAAATTCACCGGCAGCCGTTTATGGTATTCGTTTTATTCCATCTACATTTTTACTGAACAAGAAAGGTAAGATTATTGCCATTGATTTGGAAGCAGACGATCTCGAAAAAAAAATAACAGCATTACTTAATTAGCAGCTTTTTTCAGTACAAAAATAGCAGCAAGCTGCGTACATCTACAACACCTGCACAATTAAAAACTTTAAATAGTGGGTGTATTCCTGCCCTCTTATAATCGGGTGATCGGGGGATTGTGCATTAAATACCACCTGCCGCAGTACCCGTTTAGCATCTTTAGCCGCATCATAAATAATATCTAAAAACAGTTCCGGCTGCACCAGGTTGGTACAACTGGAGGTAACTAAAAATCCGCCGGGCTTTACCAGCTTCATCCCTCTTAAATTAATTTCTTTGTAACCGGATACTGCTTTATCAATACTGCTGCGGCTTTTGGTAAACGATGGCGGATCCAGCATTACAACATCCCATTGTTTGCCTTCTTTTGTCCAGTTTTTTAATACATCAAAAGCATTAACACAAATAAATTCATTCGCAAGATCCTGGTAGTAATCCTGATCGTTTATGTCGCACTCTTTGGTTTAACGAAAGCGATTAGATACCCCGAACCCATTGCCGCTATTAAATTGGGTCTGGCGCCAGCCTCAAAAACACCGGATTTAATGCCTGCACACACAATTAAAGCCTCGAA
>JANPNY010000275.1:0-22042 GCA_031427745.1 Chitinophagaceae bacterium
TAAATCGCTTACAATTTTGGCACTTTTAAGGCAAAGCGGAATACCGCCACCGGGATGCACACTACCACCGCAAAAATACAAGCCGCTGATGGAACTGGTAAAATTGGCGTGGCGTACAAATGCCGCCATTTTTGAATTGGAACTAGTGCCGTACAGAGAGCCCATGTAGGAGCCGGTTTGTTCTTCAATCATCACAGGGTCGAGTGTATGTTCAGTTTTTATTAACGGGGTTATATCTTCCCCCAAGAGTCTGACTAGTTTCGCAATTATATTTTCTCTTGCGTTTTCTTTTAAGGCTTGCCAATCTTGCCCGGTATTAGCAGGAACGTTTACCATTACAAACCAGTTCTCTTTGCCTTCCGGCGCCTGACCAGGTTCTTCTTTGGAGGTGATATTGATGTAAATGGTTGGATCGTGGTATAATTTTTTGGAATTGAAAATAGTATCAAATTCCTGCTGGTAATTTGCGGTAAAAAAAATATTGTGTAGTTGCAATTGCGGGAATTGTTTGCTGATACCCCAGTAAAAAATGAGTGCGCTGCTGCTGCGTTCCTGTTTTAATATTTTACTGGCTTTTGTTTGATTACCTAATAAATTTTTATAGATAAAATAAACATCGCTGTTGCTTACAACAATGTCACTAAAAATATTATCACCGGCTACAACCACTCCCTTTACCATTTTTTGCTGCTGTATGATACGTTCTACGGGTGCATTAAAATTAAATGTTACTCCCTTATTTAATGCCAGGCGATACAATGCATTGGTAATACTGATCATTCCGCCGATTGGATAAAATGTACCCTGGTTTTGTTCCAGGTGTGGTATCAGGCTTAACATGGCCGGCGCTTTGTATGGATTACTTCCATTGTAAGTAGCAAAACGATTGAAAAGCTGAACCGTTTCTGCAGCTAAAAACTGGCTGCTGTTATGTTTGTGCAGTGACTGAAACAGGTAATTGTACCGCACCGTTTTTAATGCGGTTAAAGCCCTTTTGTGCAACCAGGTTTTACTTTTGTGCAGCGAATGATTTAAGAACATAGTGCCTATGTTATCAAATATTTTCTTTGATTGCTTCAGGTAGCGGATTACATTGGATGGGTTTTCATTTACCTGCTCCTGCAACTCAACAGCAAACTGAGCCTGGTTGGTGTAGGCATTAATTATTTTTCCATTTTCATAAAAATATTTGCAGGCAATGGATATGGGTTTATAACTGAAATATTTTTCGATTGGTTCTCCGGCTAATGCAAAAAGTTCTTCTACATTTTGTGGTTGGGTAAATAAAGAAGGACCAGCATCAAAACTAAACCCATCTTTTTTAAATGCTGTTAGCTTGCCGCCAGGAACACTGTTCTTTTCGTACACTACTACTTCAAATCCTTTTACAGCAAGCCGCACAGCTGTTGCCATTCCGCCGATACCACTTCCAATAATGATAACTTTTTTTTTGTGCATGATTATTAAACTACGCCTGTAAGGTACTCCTCTACCCGTGGAAAAGCAATTTTAAACCAGCTGGTATATTTTTCAGGGTGGGATTGTATAGACGTTTTTATTTCTTCCATCGACATGAAGCAGTAATCACCCACTTCATCGGGATTGGGCTGGATGGTTCCGGAATATTTGCCTACAAATACATGATCAAATTCGTGTTCTGTAAGTCCGTTATCAAAGGGAGCTTTATAGGTAAAATCAAATACTTTTTCAATGGCAGTATTGAAACCCATTTCTTCCTGCAAGCGCTTTTGGGCAGCTTGTAAGGTATTTTCACCGGGCCTTGGGTGACTGCAGCAGGCGTTTGTCCAAAGGTTAGCGCTGTGGTATTTTTTTGCAGCCCTTTTTTGTAGTAACATCTGGCCATTATCATTAAATATAAAAACACTAAAGGCACGATGAAGCAACGCTTTTTCATGCACTTCCATTTTTCCCATTGTACCCAATGGCCTGTCTTGTTCATCTACTAAAATCACATCCATAAATACAGGGGTGTTTATAAAATGTTGAGTTGTGCTCTCAAGCCGGCTTTAGCCACGATAATGACCTTACCATAATTTGGAATGCGGATGCGTTGATCTAAAATATTTACCGGTTCGGTCTTTTTTATTTTCTTAAATAAAGAAACATAATATTTATAAGCTACATAAACGCCAAACCTTGCCTTGGCAGGAAGTTGTACAATACCTTCGTAAGCATGTTTAAAGTCAGCAGCAATATCTTCTTCAATTTTTCTTTTTTCAGCAGCAGTAAAATTGGTAAAATCAACACCGGGAAAATAGGTTCTGCTTAGTAATTCAAAATCTGCTTTTACATCTCTTAAAAAATTTACCTTTTGAAAGGCAGCTCCCAATGACTGTGCATAAGGTTTCAGTTGTTGGTACATGTCATTATTACCCTGGCAAAAAATAAACAGGCACATCAAACCAACTACTTCTGCACTGCCGTAAATGTATTCTTTGTATCCGTCACTGTCATAGGTTGCTTTATCTAAATCCATTTCCATCGATTTAAAAAAAGCCTCAATTAAATCATGAGATATTTTGTATTCGTTTACCGTAAGCTGAAAACTGTTTAAAATTGGATTAAGGCTTATTTTTCTTTCGATGGCAGCATAGGTGTCAGCTTTAAACTCCTGTAGCAGCAAGGCTTTGTCAAATTCATGAAAGGTATCTACTATCTCATCTGCAAAGCGCACAAAACCATAAATATTAAAAATTGGTGTCCTCATGTCCATATGCAAAAGCCTGATGGCACTACTAAAAGAAGTACTATACTTCTCGGTAGTAATCTTGCTGCAGTCCTGACTTAGTTGATAATAGAGGTTCATCATTGATGTAACGTAATAAGAGTTTTTTGGTAATTGAAATTATAAATTTAAACAACTCTGCGTTAAATGTATCCTATTTACCGCCACCTGTACAGAATATCTTCTTGTAATAAGATTGTTTAATTACAAATTACCTACTTAAAGGTTTGGTTATTTTGAATAAAACTTTTCAATTTCATTCGCTACAACCTCCCCGCTGATGAGACTTGGGGGAACACCCGGTCCCGGGACTGTTAACTGACCGGTATAGAAAAGATTTTTAACCTTTTTACTTCTTAAGGCGGGTTTTAAAATAGCTGTCTGCATTAAAGTATTTGCAAGCCCGTAAGCATTTCCTTTAAAAGAATTGTAATCTTCAATAAAGTTGCTTACCGAATACGACATCTTAAAAATGATGGAGTCCCTTATCGAATCTCCAATCCTTTCCTCGAAACGCTTGGCAATTATTTCAAAATATTCATCCCTTAATTGCTCGGTATCGCCAGCAAGTCCGGCCGCAATGGGTATTAAGAAAAAAAGATTTTCACATCCGGCAGGAGCAGCCGTGTCATCTGTTACCGAGGTAACACTTACATAAAATAATGGTTTGGATGGCCATTGGGGATCAACGTAAATTTCATTGCCGTGTTCTGCAAAGCTTACATCAAAAAACAAACTGTGGTGCAGTACATTTTTAAGCTTTTTATTTAATCCAACATAATATAATAAACAACTGGGCGCCATCACTCTCTTATTCCAATAGGCCTCGGAATAGCTTCTGTATTCCTGCTTTAATAATTTACTTTCCACAAAATGATAATCAGCACCGCCAACCACTACATCAGCTGCAAAACTTACTGCATCCTTTTTACTATTTTCGATTGCTTCAACCGATTTTGCTATGCCTTGTTCAACAGTAATTGAAACAGCATTGTGATTAAAATAAAACTTTACTCCTAATTCTTTTGCAAGGCTGAACATGCCGGATACAATTTGGTACATACCACATTCCGGATACCAGGTACCAAGCTTAATATCCGCATAGTTCATCAGGCTATAAAGCGCCGGTGTATCTTTTGCCAGGGCACCTAAAAATAAAACGGGAAATTCTATCAGTTCCTGTAATTGGGGACTTTTAAAGTATTTACCAACATGTTTTTTCATGGAGGTAAAAACATCTAATTTGAAAACGCCCTTTATCAAATCGACATCGGCAAATTCTGTAAGTGATTGTCCGGGTTTATAAACGAGTTTGTTTATTCCCACTTCATATTTGTAGGCAGCTTCCTGCATAAAAGCATCCAATGCTTCTCCACTACCCGCTTCAATTGAGTTAAATAAATTTTTAAGTGAAGGGTAGTCGGCAGGAATATCCGTAACCGAATCTGGCCAGTAAACCCTATAGGAGGGATCTAATCTTTTTAATTGATAATAATCTGAGACTTTCTTATCAAAACATCCAAAAAAACGTTCAAACACGTCTGGCATCCAGTACCAGCTTGGGCCCATATCAAAAGTAAAACCAGCCTCTTTAAACTGTCGTGCCCTGCCGCCCGGCTGCTCGTTCTTTTCTAACACAGTTACCGACCACCCTGCCTTTGCTAAAAAACAAGCCGCAGACATGCCTGCAAATCCACTACCGATAATTACAACTTTTTTCACCAGTTAATAAAACAATTGTTGAAGAATAAAAATAGTTCTAAAAAGTGTAATTGGTCAATCAATTAAAAACGGGAGAGATTTTCTTTTAATAATTTCCTGGCAAAGTGTATCCTGCTTTTGATAGTACCTAAAGGCTCATGCAGCATTTCAGCGATCTCATGATATTTGTATCCTTCAAAATACAACATGAAAGGATTGCGGAAAATATGGGGCAAATTATGAATGGCAGACTCAATATCCTTCAAGGTTAATGTTCCTTCTGCACCGTTATCGGTAGTTACCTGGTTGTAATTGATTAGATAGTCATTAGGCGTACTATCAAAAATGGTATTTTGTTTCGACTTGCGGCGATAATTATTTATAAAGATGTTCCGCATGATGGTGTATAGCCAGGCTTTGATGTTTGTACCAACATTGTACTTATCCTTGTTAGCAAGTGCCCTGTACATGGTTTCCTGCAACAGGTCTTTTGCAACCTCATTATCTCTGGTAAGAGTAACAGCAAAGGGTTTTAAAAACTCTGTGTTGTTTAGCAACATTTGGTTAAAATCAAAGTTTGACATACTTTTTTTGTTTAATTTTTACTTTGTAAAGCTAAACAAACTTTTTGATTCCAAACAAACTTTTGTTTATTTTTTTTAAAAATTATTTAAACAAAATATTTTCAAGGTGGATGGGCACAAAAAAGGGGCTTTAAAGCCCCGATACAAATTCCATCACTTCTGAAAATGATCGCTTAAAATTTATTTGCGGCGGTATTTTCTTCTCGTATGTTTGAGTGAGTTGGCCTGAGATAATTACCGGTGTGTTTATAATCTTCTTTGTGATACTGGCTATAAATTTGTCGAAATTAAACTTTTGTCCAATTGAAGTAAGGTGACAATATACGTAAGTTGGCTTCTTTAATTTAACAACATATTCCACGTCGCTGATAGGCACGTTGGCGCCAAGATATATAACAGAAACCCCTCTGCTCTTTAACAGATAATACATAAACAGCATGCCCAGCTCGTGATACTCACCCTCTGGCATAAACAATAAAACTGTTTTGTTTACTTTAAGAGACGTAACCACACCTTCTATCCCTACTATTAATTTTTGGCGGATAATGTTGGTTACAAGGTGCTCCTGTGCTGGGGTTATATGATTGGTGAGCCACAACACACCGATGCGTTCCATGTATGGGAAAATGATTTGCGTAATGGTTCTTTCAATACCCCTGGCTGCAATATGTTTATCGAGAATGTCCTCTAGTTTGTCCATATCCAGATCGATCATACTTTGAATTAATTCATTCAAAATACGCTCCTGTTGCGCCTGGCTATTGGTTAGCGTGAGAATTTTCTCTTTAACTTCCGACTCTCCCATTTTATCTATGTGAGAGATTTTGAAACCATATTTATTAAGTAGTGCTATGTTTAATAGCTTCTTTAATTCTTCATTGCTGTAATGCCTGATATTGGTATCTGACCTGCTGGGCTTTAAAAACTGGTAGCGTTGCTCCCAAATACGGATGGTATGTGCTTTAATACCGGATAGGTTCTCCAGGTCTTTAATGGTAAATGAATGCATCGAGAATGTAATTTGTTATATTACAAAGAAGCAGCCTGTTTTGTTTTAATTTTTAAAAACAAGCCTGGTAAAACGAATAAAATAAAAATGCCAAAGTTATTTTAGAATCAGTTGTTTTGTAACAGTAACATATTTTGAAATAAGTTCCCCCATTCAGCCAGTGGTACAGCCCATATTCCATTTTCGATCTTTTATAGATACAGCCTCGCAATACTTAATGACATTAGCTGCTCAAGTATACTTTTTGATACCAAACCTCCATGCTAAAAACTGTCCACAAAATTTTCGCTCTTTTTTCTGCGGAAATTTTCACCGAATTTTCCAACAAATCATTCATAAAACTTTGATCAATATATTGACGATGTAAGGCATTTTTATCGCTGATATAATCAAATATAATTTCCTTCAGCTCATTCTCTACCCAATTTTTAAGCGGTATTTCAAATCCTCGTTTTGGTTGATTGATTAATTCTTTTGGCAGGTATTTTTTGGCTAATTGCCTCAAAAGGTATTTTGTAGTACTTCCTTTTATTTTAAAGCTTTCGTTTATACAGGGTGCATACTCCAGTAACTCTTTGCTAAGAAAAGGGCTTCGGCCTTCCAGCGAATTTGCCATATTGGCAATGTCCATTTTTACCAATAAGTCGCTGAACAAAGTGGTATTAAAATCCATGTTCATTATTTTGCTAAGGCCACTTATATCAGCGTTAACAATGGCAGCAAAATCTTGCCGCATCATTCCTAAATAATCTGAACCATGCCCGGTAATATTGTGTTCAAAATCCTCAAAAATATCAACACCTGCAGATAAATAAATATGCAACTGATCTTTAGATGCCAAAGAAGCCAGCCGGTACAAATAGTTATAAGCTGATTTTTTTTCGGATGAATGAGGTAACACATTCTTTACAAATGCTGCGGCAGTTTTTACTAACCCATTTGCTTTAAAAAAATCATATTGGGCAAAAGGTACATAGCGTCGGTACCCGCCAAACAACTCATCGGCACCATCTCCGTTTAATATTACCGTAAGGTGTTTTTTAGCTTCCTTGCTTACATAGTAGCTGGGTATGGCCGAGCTATCAAAAAATGGCTCCCCATAATTACATAATATTTTTTCGATATCAAATTTCAGGTTATCGAATGATATGGCAATTTCTGTGTGATGCGTTCCATATTGACTAGCAACCAAGCTTGCCAGCGGCGCCTCGTTATACGCTCCTTCAAATGAAATTGTGAATGTTTTTAGTTGTTGGTTATACTTGCTAGCAATAGCAGTTACAAGTCCGCTATCAATACCACCGCTTAAAAAACTACCCACTTCCAGATCGGATGATTCTACTCTTCTTTTTACAGCTGTATGCAACAACTCATCTACTTTTTGCAGGCTATCCTGCAAGCCGTCTTCATTTTTTGATTGGTAAAACCTGTTGATATTCCACCAACGGGTTTCCTTAAAATCCATTGTTTTGCTATCAATCATCAAATAGCTTCCGGCGTTTAATTCCAATACATTTTTGTAAGGCGTTAATTGCTTGTAAAATGAACCAAGGCGCAAATAGTGAAAGAGGTTTTCGTTCTCCATCTGCAATGGCAATAAGCCTTTGAGGCAGTTTAGTTCACTTGCAAAAATAATTTTTTCGTTATCCCTGTAATAATACAGTGGCTTTTTTCCTGCCCGGTCTCTTGCAATAAAAAGTTTTTTTTCTACCCGATCGTAGAGCGCAAATGCAAACATGCCATCCAGGTATTGCAACATATCCACACCAAATTTTCGATATAGCAACAACAGGGTTTCGGTATCGGAACTGGTAATTCCCGTTATATTTAATTGCTTCCTTATTTGCTGGTGGTTATAAATTTCTCCGTTAAATATGATGGTATAACGATCATCGAGGTGCATCGGCTGCTTGCCACCGCTAATATCCAGAATTGAAAGACGGAGATGGTAAAAATCAATATTATCTATGCGGAAACCATTTTGCTCATCAGGCCCACGGTGCAGCATGTGTTTATTAATTTGCTGATAGGATAAGGTAAAATTAACTGCACCGGCAATGCCACACATAAAAACACTTTTGATGTAGGTGGCAAAATAACTCTATATTGTTGAAAAGCAATTGACATTTTAAGATAAATTTGCCTGGCTGCTTTTATGATATTTTCTGCTAACCACATCTATAAAAAAATATGGGGCTTGTTGACCTGATACTTTTCCCGTTTTATGTATTGTTTTTCAGCCTCGTTTTTTCTGCAAGGCGAAAACGTATTGAAGATCCTGTTTTAAAAAAATACCAGCTCTATGGCTTTTGGATAAAAGTATTAAGCACCATTGCGTTTATTATTTACAGTGTATTGTTTAAAGGCGACTCCATGAGTTTGTACTATCCTGAAGGAATTAATATTGCCAAACTGATAATAAAAGATTTTTCCAATATTAAATTGCTCTTTATACCGGGAAAAGAGTTTGATGAAAACCTATTGGCAGATAGTTTTAACAGGGGCTATTTTTCCAGCGAAAGTAATTATCTGATTGTTAGGCTGGTGACCGTTTTTTCATTTATCACCTTTGGTAGTTACAGTTGCATTACCCTTATTTTTTCAATGATTTCATTTAGTGGCGTATGGAGGTTGTATAAGTTTTTTTACGAGCAATACCCACACCTGCACAAAAAATTAGCTATCGCAATTATATACCTGCCCACCTTTGTATTCTGGAGCTCAGGAATTTTAAAAGATCCCATTTGTACCGGCATGATGGGCTGGCTTAGTTATGGTTTGTATAACCTGTTGATAAAAAAACAGGAGCTGATTAAAAACTCACTTATAGTGATTGTATCAGCAGTTATTTTAGGCACCATTAAATTATACATCCTGGTTTCTTACTTACCATTTTTATTGTTGTTTATGGTGCTACATTATGTGTTGACGGCAAAGTATTTTGTAACAAAGACGTTAATTTTTGTGACTATTTTAATCGTTAGCATTTTTGGCATTTACATATTGACCGATAAATTAAAGGAAGAGATGGGGGACCTTGCATTAGATAAATTAACCGAGTCAGTAAAAACTACCCAGGATAATTTTCTTAACATATCAGACCAGGCGGAATCTTCTTTTTCTCTTGGGGTAACTTTTGATGGATCTACTGGCAGCCTTGTAAAGATTGCTCCTGCTGCCATTACTGCAACGCTTTTCAGGCCTTACTTATGGGAGTCTAAAAAAATATCTACGTTGTTATCGTCAATGGAAAGTCTTGTGCTGATGTTGTTTACGATATATGTATTTTTTAAAGCAGGGCCATTTCGTTTTGTAGGTGGTATCATTAAAGACCCTATGATTCTGTACTGCTTTTGCTTCTCAATTTTATTCGCCCTTTTTGTAGGAGCTACTACATTAAACTTTGGAACTTTGGTTCGTTACAAAATACCTTGTATGCCCTTTTACATTATCGCATTGATATTAATTACAGAGCGCATTAAACATACAAAGACTGAAAAAGAAACTGAAGAAACTAAGGTTACTGTACCCGAATAATTTTGCATGAGATTGATAAAAGAAGTTTTAGGAAATTGATCCCTTTTTTAAAAACAATCATCTGAATTTTGCAAGTAAGTCTTTCTTTTTTATCGGGTAACCCTGTTGGCTGGCAATAAAGCAAGGTTTTCTGTAAAGGATGCCATCGAACTTTTAACTTGTGTAATAAAGGTTGTTCTTATTTCTATAGGAGATTCTGCAGTAATCTTTGATAATATTAATTGCGGATTTGCAGTAAAATTATTGCTGAATGCATCAATTGCCGGCCAAACTATAAAACGAAGCTTTTTTGCTTTATCGGTTTTTTGATATACTAAAACAACCGCAGCCATCGCTATTAAAAAAAAACAATAATGAACAATAGCTGATGCACTATTATACTTGGCTTTATGTATATGAAAGCGATTGCGAACATAAAAATACATCTTCCACATTGTTCCATAATCCCAATCTTTTTTATAACTAAATGCCGACGCAGGATGGTAATGTATGCTATCGGCAATGGTGCAAACGGGGATTTTATTTTTCTTAGTGATACGATATAAATATTCTGATTCATCTCCCCATAAAAAAAATTGCTCTTTAGGAAACCCTACTCGTTCCACAATATTCCGGTGTATCATAGTACCATTAAACGGGTGACCTATCCCCTCAATAATATTTGTATCCACATCGTTGATGGTTGCGTAATTTTTTGTTTTCCATACAAAGGTTTTCTTATCTTCTTTATTAATAACAGCACAGTTACGCAGGCAGAGCCAGCTTAATTCCGGTGCCAGTATTTTTTCCAGTGCATCTTCCTTGGGGTATCCATCATCATCCATACACCACATCCAAGAAAACCCATTTTTGTAGGCCCATTTAATGCCCGTTTCAAACCCACCTCCGGAGCCGGTATTGTTTTGCGTAATAAATTGCAGGCCTTCCTGGGCTTTCAACCATTGCTCTGTATTATCTGTACTGCCATTGTTAATTACAAGTATAGCGTCAGCCTTTTTAGTTTGATTTTTTAGTGCACTTATGCACGCTGTAAGAAGAGAAAGGCGATTGTAGGTTACTACAATTGCAATTACTTTTTCCATAGGGATGGAGTTTAAGGTTAATTATGTACGGTTAAAATATTAACGCCATCAACTATATCTTATTGCCTGTAGATAAGTTTAATTTATACTTTCAAAATAAAAAAGCTACTTCCAAAATGTTTTTCTTCTACAAAGAATTAGATAGATTTCACAGTCGCTAATTGTGCTGGTAATGATATTAAAAAGTATTTGGAGATTGTCCGTTGCTAAGTCTTTAAAAAAATTCTACATCTGTTAAACAAACGTAAGTCAGTACGTTTTGTCACATCCGTTTACCAACTTATTGATAAGCTCATTCATTGTTGGGAAAAACAGGTGGTCTTTCATTTTGTTGCTTGCTCCTAATAAATTGCTGTGCCATCTGCATGGCTTCGTCAATTACGTGGTGCATATCCATGTAGCGATAGGTAGCCAGCCTGCCAAGGAATGAGGTGGTATTTTGTTGTGTTGCTAAAGCACGGTATTGCAGCAAAAGGGCCTTATCGGCTGTTAACCTTTTTGGATAAAAAGGAACATCCTCCGGCCCGGTTTCCTTACTGAATTCGGTAAAATAAACGGTATTGTCATGCTGCTCCCATGGCGTAAAATATTTGTGCTCTGTAATTCTGGTCTGCGGAATATTTTCGTCGCAAAAATTCATTTGTGTTGTGCCCTGGTAATCTCCCTTGGCATAGCTTTTTTTAAATGTAACAGTCCGATAGCCCAACCTGCCATACTGGTAATTAAAATAAGCATCAATAGGCCCTGTATAAAAAACATGATCAAACCCTTTCCCGTCAATAATAGGGCGAAATTTTTTGTTAAGCACAACTTTTATCGAGGGATGATCGATCATTTTTTGCATCACGGCTGTATATCCTTCAACTGGTATACCTGTGTAAGGGTTGGCATGGTAGTTATCATCGTAATTAAATCTTACGGGGATACGTTTTAAAAATGATGCCGGCAATTCTTTTGGCTCGCAGCCCCATTGCTTTTTGGTGTAGCCATAAAAAAAGGCTTCATACAATTCTTTGCCAATAAAGCTCAATGCCTGTTCTTCAAAATTTTGGGGATCAGTAATAGTTTTATCAGCCAGGCTTTCTAAAAAAGCTGCTGCTTCCTGCGGCGAAAAATTTTTATTAAAAAACTGATTGATGGTATGCAAATTTACGGGCAACGAATAAATACTATCGCCACTCCTGGCTTTTACCCGATGTACATAAGGTCTGAATTCTCCGAAGCTGTTTACAAAATCCCAGATATGCTTTTTGTCTGTATTAAAAATATGAGGCCCATAGCAATGCAGCATTATATTGGTTTCAGCGTCCCTTTCCGTGTGGCAATTGCCTCCAATATGGCTACGCTCATCCCATATTTCTACCTTACAATTGGATGAATTTACCAATTGATGAGCCAATACGCAGCCGGAAAACCCGGCGCCTGCAATTAAATAACGTTTAGCCATATTTGCACTGAATTCTTGATATAGACAAATGTAAAAGAAAAAAGATGAAAGCCTCCGTATAAACGCAGAGATATGGATGGTAGTACCTAAGGGCGGAGAAAAAATAAAATACAGGTTGCTTGTTTAAACAAAACAGTTGCTCCTATTAAATCAATTCATTTCTTTGTACCTCAAATAACCAATCATTGAATAAGCATTACACCTATTTTCTTATCCTTGCTGTTTCGTTGGCAGGCCCGCTGGCCCTTAGCTTTGATAAAAAAGTAGCTTTCTACAAAAAATGGAAATATCTTTTTCCTGCCATGATAGTACCCTGTTTGTTCTACATAGCATGGGATATATTTTTTACATCAAAAGGCGTTTGGTGGTTTAATGGGGACTATATCACCGGTATAAAAATTATTAATCTGCCGGTGGAGGAGGTGCTTTTCTTTGTAATAGTGCCGTACTGTTGCCTGTTTATTTACGAATGTGTGCGTTGTTATTTTCCGGGGTTAAAGAATAAAAAGCAAGCTGATGTGATCTTGCAAACGCTTGCTGTTGTACTATTTATCTTCGGTATTTTTTTTATAACCGTTACTACACCAGTTGGACTTTTATTTTTAATGCTGTTTTTATTGCCGGGTTGTATGTTTTTAAGGAAAATATTTCAACATTTGATTCCACCTCATTTTTGGTTGCTTATGCCATTATGTTATTACCGTTTTTAATTGTAAATGGTTTTCTTACTGCTATCCCCGTGGTTTTGTACAACGATGCCGAGAACCTTGGCTTCCGTATTTACACTATTCCTTTTGAGGATACTTTTTATGGGATGCTGTTGGTTCTAATGATTGTAGTGTTGTACGAAAAACTAAAAAGCAGCAGCCGGCCGTAGGCTAAACAACGACTGGGTTTCAGTTGGCTATTAAAAAATCCGGACGGTTATATACAACGGTAAAATCACCCGTTTTTTAATATATAAAAGAAGCCGATAAAAATCAGCAACCAACTCCATCAGTTTATTTTTTACTTTTACAATATGGTAAACCCCAATTTAAACAATGAAGGCGCATCCCTCAGTGCCGGTGAAAAGGAATTTGAGAATAATATCAGGCCCAGCGAAATGGCTGATTTTACCGGGCAACCACAAACTATTGAGAATTTACGCATATTTATTAAAGCTGCTAAAATAAGGGGAGAAGCACTCGACCATATTTTATTTCATGGCCCGCCAGGACTGGGTAAGACTACGCTGAGCCGCATTGTTGCCAACGAACTGGGTGTAAGCATTAAAGAAACCAGCGGACCCGTTATTGAAAAGCCCGGAGACCTGGCCGGCCTGTTGACCAACCTGGAGGCAAATGATGTGTTATTTATTGACGAAATACACCGTTTGAGCAATGTTGTAGAAGAATACTTGTATGCGGCGATGGAAGATTATCGCATTGATATTATGATTGACAGCGGCCCCAACGCCAGGAGTGTGCAAATAAATCTCAATCCTTTTACATTGATTGGCGCCACCACCAGAAGTGGTTTACTAACAGCCCCCCTGCTATCCCGTTTCGGTATTAAATCGAGGCTGGAATATTATAATGCGGCTACTTTACAAAAAATAATATTACGAAGTGCAGGTATTTTAGGCACGCAAATAAGTGTGGATGCTGCCCATGAAATATCAAGGCGAAGCCGTGGCACACCCCGGATTGCAAATGGCTTGTTGCGCAGGGTAAGAGATTTTGCACAGGTATTAAATGATGGCACCATCGACATAGGTATTACACAACATTCATTAAAAGCATTAAATGTTGATGAGCACGGGCTCGATGATATGGACAACCGTATTTTAAATGCCATTATTGATAAATTTAAAGGAGGTCCGGTGGGTATTACAACCATTGCCACTGCAGTTGGTGAAGAAGCAGGTACTATTGAAGAAGTTTATGAACCTTTTCTTATACAGGAAGGATTTTTACAACGAACAGCAAGGGGCAGAGAGGCTACAGCAAAGGCTTACACACACCTCGGTAAAATAAAAACGATTGGTGGAGAAAACAGCTTATTTAGCTAATATAATCACCACTGGTTAATTATTCTGGTAACACGAAATAAAAAAACAGGCTCTTTTCGAAGCCTGTTTTTTTATTTAATCTATTCAAAATTATTCAGCCACCAGCCTAAAGCCATTACCGTGAATATTTACAATTTCAATAGTGTTATCTTCTTTTAAATATTTTCGCAACTTGGCAATATATACATCCATACTGCGGCCATTAAAGTAGGTATCACTGCCCCATATTTTTTTAAGCGCAATTTCTCTTGGCAACAAATCATTTTTATACTCACACATCATTTTAAGTAACTCATTCTCTTTCGGTGAAAGTGTATTCATTTTACCATCAATAGAAAGTTCTCGCAGGCGGGGATTAAAATGATACCTGCCTAAATCAAACTCTGCGTTTACTTCTTCCCGGTGCAGTTCTTCATTACGCTTTAAAATAGCTTTTATTTTCATCAGCAAAACTTCACTGTCAAATGGCTTGGTAATGTAATCATCAGCACCCAGTTTATAACCCTGGATAATGTCATCCTTCATGGTTTTGGCACTCAGGAAAAATAAAGGAACATCCGGGTTTATATCTCTTATTTCCTCAGCCAGCGTAAAGCCATCCATATTGGGCATCATTACATCAAGCAGACAAATATCAAACTTTTCTCTTTGAAAAGCAGCAAGACCAAGCCTTCCATCTCTTTCCAGAATTACATCGTAATCATTGAGCTCTAAATAATTTTTCAATACCATACCGAGGTTGGTATCATCTTCACACAATAATATTTTGGGTTTTGTTGCTTCCATGTTAAATAAGTTTATAAGCAAATAAAATTAATTCGTATTATATTAAGGTACTATAGCCAATAATATTTTGTTAAAGGTAGTTTTATAATACACAATAAATTATTGAAAAAATTGTGCCTGATTTTCAGCAACCCTATGTATCTTTCAAAAAACATTTTTCAATTATGCCAACTAAAGATGACTTTATCCAGGCGGTAAAAAACGGATACACATTTAAGGGTGAATCTGTAAAAATTGGCGCCGGTATTTTAGCAGGTGAAACAATTGCTGAAGCAGGCGTTTACCTACCATTAAAAACCCTCAACAGGCATGGCCTCATTGCCGGGGCAACTGGAACGGGTAAAACAAAAACGCTACAAGTAATCAGTGAATTTTTAAGTGATGCCAGTGTGCCGGTGCTTCTGATGGACATTAAAGGTGACCTTAGCGGTATTGCAGCAATCGGTTCCGCTAACGATAAGGTTACCAGCCGTTATCAATTGCTGAATATGGAGTATAAACCAGCTCAGTTTCCGGCAGAGCTACTTACTATCAGCGGGCAAAAAGGCGTTCGGCTAAGAGCTACCGTTAGTGAATTTGGCCCCGTATTGCTGAGTAAAATTTTAGAGCTGAACGATACACAAGGTGGCGTGGTAGCAATGATTTTTAAATATTGTGACGACAACAAATTGCCCATTCTCGATCTAAAGGACTTTATAAAAGTGCTCCAGTTTTTTGGTGATGAAGGCAAAGCAGCAATTGAAAAAACCTACGGTAAAATATCTACCACCAGCACAGGAACCATACTGAGAAAGGTTATTGAATTACAGCAGCAGGGTGCTGACACTTTTTTTGGTGAAAAAAGTTTTGAGGTAGACGACCTGATGAGAATTGATGATAAAGGAAACGGCATGATTAATATTTTACGGGTTACTGACTTGCAGGATAAGCCGAAGCTATTCTCCACATTTATGCTGCAAATGCTGGCAGAACTATATGCAAGTTGCCCGGAAGAAGGCGATTTGGACAAACCGAAACTGGTGTTATTTATTGATGAGGCACATCTTATTTTTCAGGAAGCCAACAGTGCGTTGCTTCAGCAAATAGAAACAATTATTAAGTTAATTCGGTCCAAAGGAATTGGCATTTTCTTTTGCACACAAAATCCGATGGATGTACCTGCAAGTGTGCTGGCACAGTTAGGATTAAAAGTGCAACATGCATTAAGAGCTTTTACAGCTGCAGACAGAAAAGTAATAAAACAAACTGCAGAGAACTACCCGGAGACCGCATTTTATAAAACTGAGGATTTAATTACCCAATTGGGAATTGGTGAAGCCTTAATAACAATGCTGAATGAAAAAGGTATTCCAACGCCGCTGGTGCAAACTATGCTCTGTGCACCCCGCAGCCGGATGGATATACTTACTGATAGTGAAATCGACAACATAACAGGCAAATCGAAATTAGTTGCCAAATACAACCAGGTTATTGACAGCGATAGTGCTTATGAAATTTTAACTGCCAAATTAAATGAAGCTGCGGAAAAATCGGAACAGCAAAAAACTACTGCAGACACAAAAGAAGCACCATCTGCACTTGAAAAAATTGTGGATAATACCGTTGTAAAAAGCATGATGCGTACAGCAGGTAATACCATTGTTCGCTCATTATTAGGTGCTCTTGGCCTTGGCGGCAGAAGTAGGTCGAGCAAAGTAAAAAGTACTAAATGGTTTTAAGAGGTATAATTAATTAAAGTCGCTCCTCACCAACTGCCTTAGTTATCTGCCTTGGCAAATAACTAAGGCAGTTTTATTTATAGACGGGAAATATTTCGATAGTAACGCTGCTGTTTTACGCCGGTTAAAAACCAACGTTTCATTCATCAAATAGAATAGCAAGCCTATTGCTGACAGTCATATGTCTATCTATTACCATACTAATTAAATAGACTATTTTCATTTCATCGCTAACTTTTCTCTTTTTTCAACCTATTTAATTGAATATCAATTAAATATATTTGTGCAATGAGTCAATAAAACGCATAAAGATTAAAGTATTTCAAAGAAAAATGAAAAAAAAAGCTTGTATAATTTTAATTAACCCCCTATCTTCGTAACGGTTTTTCATAGGATATTGGATTTTAAAGCGGGACTAGATTTTTATCTTGGTCCCTTTTTTATGCCCGCTAATTCCAATTTCAAAAAATAGAGAAATAGGGTTTTCTTTCTAAACTCTTTCGAGATAGCCATCTTTGTTTATAATAACTTTTTTTTCGGCTTGCAAATAATTAAACACATTCCACAACTTTTCCTTCTGGATACTTTTTGACTGAGCTAACAAATTGTTGACAGTTACTTTTCTTTCAGCTATTAAAGTGTACAGATGCGCTTCTATTTCTTCAAAATCCAACATGCTCACCGGTGTTAACTTTAAATGGATGCAGTTATCGCATATACCACAACTTTTTACCTCGCTATCATTAAAATAGGCCGCTATCACCTTGCTTCTGCATTCAGAGATTTGCAAAACGTATTGGATCATAGCTTGTATTCTCTCTTCAAACTGTTGCTTTCGTTGTAAATAATTAACGAGGTTAATAACAAAACTATCTATGTACATCCTGTTAAGCAATAAGGTAATTTGCGGATTTTCCTTTTGCCTTACATATTCAATAATCCCTAACTGTTGAAGCCTGCCAAGTTGCTGCAAAACATATTCTTTAGGTTTATTTACAAATTTGGCCAACAGGGTTTCATTAATGGCGGTGGGAAAATCAACAATGCCTTCATAAGATCTTAATAATCCTTTTACGATATCATCTAATTCCGGATGAACCAGTTCAAAATCCCGGAGTGTTTGTTGGTCGCAATTAAATACCACCGTGGGCGGCTTAAAAAATGTATCGTTAAATAGCAAAATGCCTTCCTGCTCCAACGTTTTAATAGCATACGTTGCGGTAAGTGCATCCACTTTAAATGCACCTGCAAAAGAAACAATATCAAAATCATAACTGCATCCTTCACCTGCACCTGCTGGCACCTGGATTGCATTCATTACGGCGCTGTACACTCTTTTAATTTCCTCCCTGTCGGGAAAACGGATGCGGCTTTGCTGTCTTAAATCCTCCAATTCCTTTTCGCTGTAAAGCAATACCGCATAAGATCTTTTGCCATCCCGGCCGGCCCGGCCTGCTTCCTGGTAATAATTTTCCAGGCAATCCGGCACACTGTAATGTACTACTACTCTTACATCCGGCTTATCAATGCCCATTCCAAAAGCATTGGTACATACAATTACCCTGGTTGTATTATTAATCCAGTCTTCCTGGCATTTATTTCTGTCTTCATTGTTTAATCCGGCATGATAAAAATTGGCGTTGATGTTATTTAGTTTCAATAATTCGGCTATATCTTTTGTGTGTTTCCTGCTTTTGCAATACACAATGGCGCTCCCTTTTACATTGCGTAAAACTTCCAACAATTTATTTTGCTTGGATGCCACATTAAATACACTGTAAGAAAGATTGACCCTTTCGAAAGATTGCTGAAAACGTTGTTGGGTGGGAGAGAAATGCAGTTTATCACAGATATCTTCCTGCACCTTTCTTGTAGCCGAAGCTGTTAATGCAAGTACCGGAACTTTTGGTAAATGCGCCCGCAGGTTGGCAATTCGTAAATAGGGCGGCCTAAAATCGTAGCCCCACTGAGAAACACAATGGGCCTCATCTACAGCAATTATACTTACTTTGATAGAAGGCAAAAATTCGAGAAACAAATTGGTTTCTAATCTTTCGGGAGATACATACAAAAACTTATAATTACCACAAGCTGCATTTTGCAACGTTTTTTTTACTTCTAAAAAGCTCATTCCGGAGTAAACTGCCAATGCAGGAATGCCCCGCTTTTTTAAATTGCCCACCTGGTCTTTTATTAAAGCAATTAACGGGCTTATCACTAAACAAATACCATCCCTAGCCATTGCAGGCACCTGGTAACAGATAGATTTTCCGCCGCCTGTTGGCAAAAGGGCCAAGGTATCATTACCATCCAAAACCGCATTGATGATATCTTCCTGCATTGGCCGGAAGGCATCGTAACCCCAGTATTCTTTTAATATTTGATGAATTGAATGCAGATAAACCCGATTGTATATTTTGGATAAATTATATGTTCACCAGTTTCTTTTCCTTCATCGGATTAAGAAAAAAAAGGGAGCAGAAAAAAATGAACTCATTAATAATAAAGCAAAATGAAATTAAAGCACTTTTTTATAATTCAACCGAACGGAATTTACTGCCAGCACCACATCGCTGAAACCCATTGCCAGCGCAGCAATACCGGGATGCAACCAACCAACAGCTGCCACAGGAATGGCCACAACATTGTATATAAATGCCCAAAATAGATTTTGCTTTATGGTAATAAATGTATGTTTACCCAAACCAAGCGCCAATGGTAAATGGCTAATACCGTTATTCATTAAAACTACCTGGGCACTTTGCATGGCCAGTTGTGTTGCATCGCTCATGGATATACCGATGGTAGCCTTTGCCAACGCAGGTGCATCATTTATGCCATCTCCCACCATTGCCACCGGCGATTTGGCATTCAATTGTTCAATGATTAGCAGCTTTTGGGCCGGGCTTTTTTCTGCATACACCTCATTTATACCAAGTGCACTCGCAACCTGGTTGGTACGTTCTGCTGTATCGCCACTCAATAAAATGGTCTTGATATTTTTATTGTTTAGATAAGCAATTACAGCAACAGCCTCTTCCCGTATTTCGTCATCCATATCAAACCAGCCTATTAATTTTTGATTTTGTAAGAGGTAAGCTGTGTGGATATTTTCTGCTGCCTGCTCACCTGCAATTTTATGGGAACCCAATTTATAATGATTGCCTTTATTGTCTTCCGCAACAATTCCTTCACCTTTTATTTCTTCTATCTTTTTCCAGAAAACCGGGTTGTTAATTTTCCATTCATTTCCGATTGCCTTTGCAATCGGGTGATTGGAATATTTTTCCATAGAAAAAACAATCCGCTTAAATTCATTGGTATCAATGGTTGTTTCAAAGCGGGAAATTTTAAATTGCCCCTTTGTTAAAGTACCTGTCTTATCAAAAACTACGGTGGTAATATTTTTAAACAACTCCAGGCTTTTGGCATTGCGGAAAAGGATACCTTTTTTTGCGGCCCTTCCCAGTCCTACGGCAATGGCAGCGGGGGTTGCAAGCCCCATCGCACATGGACAGCTAATTACCAATACTGCAATACTTCTCATTAAAGACTGCGTGCCACTTATGTCAAAAAAAACATAATTTACTATAAACGTACACAAAGCAATTGCTACCACTGCCGGAACAAATACTGCACTTATTTTATCGGCCAATTGCTGTATCGGTGGCTTTTCGCCTTGTGCCTGCTTTACTAAATTTAAAATATTGCTCAAAACGGTGTCCTTGCCTACGGCCGTAACCTGGGCTTTTACGGTACCATCTGTCAGCAAACTTCCGCCGGTAAGGCTGTCTTTTTTTTCCTTGCGTACCGGGGCACTTTCACCTGTAAGTAAAGATTCATTGGCATAACCTTCGCCCCATAATATTTTACAATCAGTGGGTATTTGCTCCCCGCTTTTAATCAATACCAAATCCCCCACTCGTAACTGTGTATTCTCTACCGGAAAAATATTTTCCTTATGGTCATCATCAAAAGCAATCATATTGGCCATTACTTTTTGCTGTCGTGCCAATTGGTTCAATGCCTTTTGTGTAGTAGCAACCGATTTGTTTTCTACAAATTCTCCTAAAAAAACAAGGGTAATAATGGTAGCAGTAGTTTCATAAAAAACATAATCCATTCCAAAATTACCCAGGGTGCCAATAAGACTGTAAACAAATGCAGCAGTGGCTCCCAGGGTAATCAACACATTCATGTTGGGGATACCGCCCCGCAAACTTTTGATGGCACTTACACCAAAATACCCCATCCCCACCAGGTAAACCGGCAAACAAATGGCCAGTTGTATCCATGGGTTCATCAAAAAATGAATGTGCCAGGGCAACATGTGCAGCATTAAAACCAATGTAAAAGGGAGGCAAAACAAAAAACGTTGTAAGTGATTTTTAAATAGCTTCACCGGTGGTTTTTGATTGACCGACTGTGGCAGATCAACCACATGATAGCCCAATCCTTCTATCCCCTTTGCGATCAATTCTTTTGAAACAGCACCATTCATTTCAAAACTCACATCGCCACCTATAAAGTTTACTTTTACTTCTTTAAGTCCTTCTTTATTAAGATACTTATTAATAGTTAAGGCACAGTTGGTACAATCCATTCCCTCTACTTTCCATTCTATTTTTTCCATTGTGTAAAATTATTCTACAAATAAGATGCGGCGTTACTATTGAAGGAAAATATATTTGCAACATGGAGTTAATTTTTACGCTAACCGAAATAAAAACTGCGGCCACCCGGTTACTGAATTTAATGGGCGACAACAAAATAGTAGCAATGCACGGCGAAATGGGTGCAGGAAAAACCACTTTTATTCATGCGCTTTGTGACGTACTGGGGGTAGAAGATGTTGTAACAAGCCCTACCTTTTCTATCATCAACCAGTATTTATACAATGGCAATGAAACAATTTATCATATTGATTTATACCGGCTAAAAAATAACCAGGAGGCAATTGCCACCGGTGTTGAAGATTGTGTTTACAGTGGCAGCTATTGTTTTGTAGAATGGCCGGAAAAGGCTCCTGCAATATTTCCACACAACACAATACATGCATGGCTTTACACCGTTGATATTAATACCAGAAAGCTGCTAATTAATTTGTAATTTGTAATTATTTGCCCACTGGCGTTCTTAATCATTTATATATTTTATGGCTAAATCAAAACCTTTTGTATCTCCTTCCTTTACGTACGAAACACTCGAAGAAACACTGGACGTAAAGCCTCATGGAAAAGAATTGTTTATTGGCATACCAAAAGAAACTTCTTTTAGTGAAAACCGGATAGCACTTACACCGGAGGCAGTTGGGGTAATGGTGGCAAATGGTCACCGGGTAATTGTTGAGACAAAAGCCGGCGAGGGTGCCAGCTATAC
>JANPNY010000276.1:0-2760 GCA_031427745.1 Chitinophagaceae bacterium
GTATGCCGTTTTTTTATTTTTGTCTTTTTTTTTCTTTTTGCTTACATTTTTTTTTTAAATTAATGACCGTATTTTTCGTGCTGGAACATATATTAGCTACCTCCTTGTATGTGCAGGTGTTCTTTGTTAGTTGTTTGACCACTTGTTGATATTTTTTCTTAGTTTCAGCAGTGCCTTTTTCATGGTCTTTATAGGCCCTTCTGAGCTTCTCAAGGTGTATTGTAACCCTGCTTAAGATAACAGCATTTTGTAGCCTATTTTTCCTCTGCGTAGACCCTAATTTCTCCGGCACTCTGCGGTTAACATTCACCGCTGAGAACATGACTTGGCAGAGGTTTCGCTGAGATTTATTTTTCCTTTGCGTAAACTCCATTTACTCCGGCTCGCTGCATTTTCACCGCTGAGAACACGAGGTAGCGGAGTTTTCGCAGAGATTTATATTTACCCTCTGCGTAATCTCCATTTTCTCCGGCACTCTGCGGTTACCTTTCACCGCTGAGAACATGAGTTGGCAGAGGTTACGCAGAGATTTGTATTTAACCTCTGCGTAATCTCCATTTACTCCGGGTCTCTGCGGTTCACCAAAGGCAATGTCAGTAGAGGGAATTAAGCTGACGATACAAGACTTCAAAAATGCGGCTGCTTTTTCCGTAGCGGCCGGATTTGATGGTGTAGAAATTCATGCAGCAAACGGGTATTTATTTCACCAGTTTTTTAATAATTGTTCCAATATCCGTACAGATAAATATGGCGGCAGCATCGAAAATAAGGCTCGCATTTTGTTTGAAACATTAGATGCACTTAAAAAAGTAGTTGACCTGAAAAGGGTGGGCGTTCGGTTAAATCCTTCCATACACAATTTTATGGGTATCACGCTGGATGAAGAAACCATACCAACCTTCGAATGCATTTTTAAACGTTTGAATGATTATGGACTGGCTTACATCCATTTAACCGAGCCTTTTGTGCCGGTAGATGATGTATCATTTGCAGTTACGGAAATTGCCAAACATTTCAGGCCATTAATTAAGGGAACATTGATTATCAATAAAGGATTTGATAAACCAACTGCCATAAAAGTTTTGGAAGATGGAGATGCAGATTTGGTTGCTTTTGGTGTACCCTTTCTTGCAAATCCAGACCTGGTAAAACGTTATGAAACAAATTCGGAATTGAACAAAGCAGATCCGCAAACGTTTTATACGCCGGGTGCCAAAGGGTACATAGATTATCCTGCATTAACGGTGTAAGATTTTGTAAAGTTTTACAGTCAGGCGGCCCGGAAGCACCTGTACACGTAACGGGTTTATCCGAATAAAAACAGTGAAAATGCATTTTTTATGAAAGTAGAAATCTGGTCGGATATTGTTTGTCCGTTCTGCTACATCGGCAAACGAAAATTTGAAAATGCATTAGTTGCATTTGATAAAAAAGAGCAGGTGGAAATTGTTTGGCAAAGTTTTCAATTGGATCCGGATATGATACCGGTGAAAGGCCAATCTGTTGATCAATATCTTGCCAACCGAAAGGGCGTGTCGCTTAAAGAGGGCAGGGAGTTGAACGGCTACATGAGCAATATTGCCAAAGAAGTTGGCCTTGAGTATAATTTTGAGAAGGCCATCATCAGCAATACCATGAATGCACATCGTTTGTTGCATCTGGCAAAAAAAGAGGGTGTTCAAAATGACGTAAAAGAAAAATTATTTACAGCATATTACACCGATGGAAAAGATGTAGGCGATACAGAAACATTAGTGCAAATAGGCGAAAGCGCAGGCTTACAGGAGGATGCAATCAGGAATATGCTGCAAAGTAATGAATACATAAAAGAAGTAAGGTTTGATCAGTTCCGGGGTGAGCAGTTGGGTGTACAGGGAGTGCCTTTCTTTGTATTCAATAGTAAATATGCAGTATCGGGTGCACAGTCTGCCGGGGTTTTTAGCAATGTGCTGGAGAAAGTGTGGCAAGAAGAAAATCCATTGGTGGAGTTAACCGATGCAGCAGGTTTCTGCACAACAGATGGCGTATGTAACTAAAAAGCAATTAAAACAAAAACAAAATAATGAAAGTATTAATCGTATTAACATCGCACATCGAATTGGGAAATACCGGGCATAAAACCGGGTTTTGGATTGAAGAATTTGCGGCTCCCTACTATATTTTAAGAGATACCGGCGCACAGATAACACTGGCATCTCCAAAAGGTGGACAGCCTCCAATTGACCCAAAAAGTGATGCTCCAGAAAACCAAACTGAAGCAACAATTCGTTATAAAAAAGATAGTGGATTGTTAGAATTAATGGCAAATACTAAAAAATTAGAAGACATATCTTCTGATGATTTTGATGCTGTTTTTTATCCTGGTGGACACGGACCTTTATGGGATTTAGTAACCGATAAATATTCAATTGCATTGATTGAAGAATTTTGGGATTCTAAAAAACCTATAGCAACAGTTTGTCATTCTCCTTCAGTTCTATTAAATGTTAAAGACGAAAACGGAGATTATTTGATAAAAGGCAAAAAAGTCAATCTCAAAAAAGTGACGAAATGAAATTCACAACGAAAATAAAGACGTGACGAAAAAAAATCGAAATGCATAAAACAAAAAGGTGTAATAAAATCAAGTTTCAACAGTCGCTGTAGCATTTTTTACTTGATTGATACTTGATTTAAAAGTCGCAATACGAAGGCGAAAATAAAGTCATCTCGCGATTCATTACGATTGAATTTGAAAGTGAAAAAACAGCCGGACAGTTG
>JANPNY010000277.1:0-2932 GCA_031427745.1 Chitinophagaceae bacterium
GGTACCACTTGTCCGTCAAAATCTGCTGATGTAATAGTTACTGTAACACCATCTACCCTTGCAACATTCGCTGTCATCGAACCATTCTGTGCTGGTGCCATCGCACCGGTTTTACCACTTACTTCTGCAAATGCAATTGCAGGTACCTGGACACCGGCTACTATTAACAATACTATTACGGGCAACTATACATTCACCCCTTCATCAGGAACCTGTATTGCGACAACTGTACTTACTGTGGTGGTTAATCCAGTGACTACACCCACATTTGCAGCCATTCAACCGATCGCTTTTGGATCAGTGGCACCGGTGTTGCCAAGCACTTCTCAAAATGGTATTGCAGGAAACTGGAGTCCTGCAACAGTAAGCAATACACAAACCGGCACCTATACATTTACGCCAACAAGCGGCACCTGCGTGGCAACAACTACCATTACCGTAACGGTAGTTTTAGCGCCGGATTTAGCGGTGCAGAATATCAGTTCTAATCTTGCAAATGTGGCGGCTAATAACGCTGTTACCGTTAACTGGCAGGTAGCAAATATAGGTAGTGCGCCATCTGCTACCAACTGGACAGAGAAGATATACATGCAAGCTCCAAACGGAGATAACAGAACTTTATTAAAGCAAACGGTTTTCAGTAATTCATCCATTATCAATAATGGTCAAACCATTTCCCGGAGTGATATTGTTACCATTCCGGCACAAATAAATATTGGTGATCAGGGTGTGTTTGTGGTTGAACTTATTCCCGGTGCAAGCGTACAGGAAGGCGGTGGTACGGCAGCTAATAATATTGCAGTTCAATCCACGGCATGGACGGTTATTAAACAATTAAAATTGCAAGTAAACGGAACGCAGGTAACTGAAGGAGCCACAACAGGTATCACTGCCTCCATTACCAGAAGTGGATTATTAACAAGTCCGCTAACGGTAAACATTAGCCTCAAAAAACCAACTCGTTATTCTTTCCCAACAAGCATTACTATTCCGGTTGGTCAGTCGGGTGCTACGTTTGAATTAAAAGCGTTAGATAATAACCTGATTGAAGGTGCCATTTTTGATACGATAGCTATTGCTGCCACCAATTTTCAACCAGACAGTAGCTATATTTCAATATTGGATAATGACAATCCAACCCTTACCATTACGAGCCTGCCAGCAAGTGCAACAGAAGGCCAGACCATCAACTTCCGGGTGAACACAGACCTGGCCCCGGCCGCTCCGCTACAGGTATTTTTATCTTCTTCCAGCAATAGCCGTTTCCCATTACCACAGTCAGTTACGATACCAGCCGGAGCTTTGTTTGCAGATGTTTCCGTAAGCCTTGCACAGGACAATATACCAGAGGTAGATCTTGCTGTGCAGGTAATTGCAGGTGCTGCCAATGTAAACTCTGCCAATGGCAGCATCACTGTAAAAGATGATGATGTGCCGGGTTTGGAACTGGTGATACAAACCAACCTTATTTCTGAAGCAGCTGGTTATTTTGCCACACAGGCAACACTCCGCAGAACTGCAGGTAGTAACACATTAGCTTTCACCGCCAACCTTGCTTCTTCACCAGCAAACAACTTAATATTACCTGCATCTATTTCTCTCGCCGCAGGCGAAAATGAAAAAACATTTACCGTTGGAGTAATTGATAATTTACTGGTAGATGGTCAGCGTACTGTTGCAGTTACAGCTTCTATTTTTGTAAACTCCTGTGGATGTAATGCGCCGTCTAATTCGGCAGGCTATGTATCTGCCAATATCACTATAAGTGATAATGATGGACCTTCCCTGCAACTGTCTGCCAATCCAATTACATTGGCAGAAGGCTCAGCAAACGCAGGCACACTTACCATTACCAGAAATACGCCCACTACCCAGCCGTTAACAGTTGATCTTTTATCTACAGATCTCACAGAAGTTACGCTTCCTGCTACAGCAACCATACCGGCAGGTGCAGCTTCCGTTGATATACCAATTACCACCATAAATGATGGCATTGCGGATGGTAGCCAGCAGGTAAATTTACAGGTATCAGCCACGGGTTTTTCACCGGGTGCAGTGTGGGTAATTGTTACCGATTTGAATAAGCCAGATCTGCAAATTCCGGCAATTACGGTTGTACCCACGCTGCAGGCAAACACAATTTTCAATTACCAGGTAAGTGTGAAAAATTCCGGTTTTGCAACAGCTCCAGGTGGAGCGTTGGTAAGGGGTTATTTATCTAAAGATAATGTGGTAGATGAAACTGATTCCCTGATAACAGAAGATATAATACCGGGCGCTATTGCTGTAGGACAAACAGTACAAATCATCAACGCCGCTACTGCACCGGATTTGCCAGGACAATATCAATTGCTCTTTAAAGTAAATCCTTTGGGAGCATTAACAGAATTACTGTACAACAATAATACATCACAACCATTTTCGGTTACCATCAATCCGGATTATACCGCTACTGCAACTATTGCACAACCTTATTATTTAAGAGGCGGCGCTATTGACGTAACCGGAAAAGCTGTCCGCAGCAATGCAAGTGCTGCTGCCAATAAAGAAGTAGAAGTTTATATTATTACCAATGGATTTCGAAGAGTGTTATCAGCAACTACGGATGCTGCCGGCAACTATTCAACCCAGTTTCTACCCTTGGCAAATGAGGCAGGTCATTACACTGCAGGTGCAGGTTTCCCCGGCTTAAATGCTACTGCTACGAGGATGAATTTGATATATTGGGTGTTAAAATAAATGGTAACACACCGCCACAGTTTAAGGTGATCATCAATGATACTCTGAAAGGTGAATTATCTGTAGAAAATCTCAGTAAAACTCCGCTAACCAAATTCACACTTGCCCCGGTTAATTTACCCGGCGGTGCTGTTATAAAATTTGATACCATTGCCTCCATTGCTGCTAATACCATTGTAAATATTGGTTATCG